>JAHEDO010000022.1 GCA_024641185.1 Burkholderiaceae bacterium
CGCGTTGCGCTTCCGGCCCCTCGATTTCCAGGAACCGGCCGCGGCCGGCTCGAACGCACCGGCGGTCGCCGCGCCCGGCGCTTCGCCGAGCGGCACCGGCGGCACCGGCGGCACGGCAGGCGGGTCGAACGCGCTTCGGCAACTGCGCGACCGGCTCGAACGCGAGCTGTCGATGACCGAAAGCCAGGGCCAGCAGCTCGACGCGATCTTCGCGGGAATGCGCGAGAAGTTCGCCGCCGTGCGCGCGGCGCCCGAGGCGGACCGGGCCAGGCTGAGCGAGCGCAACCGCGCCGAGATCCGCGAGCGGATCATGGAGATCCTCTCGCCGGAGCAGCGCAAGCGCTACGGCGAACTGATCGCGGACTCGGCGAACCGCCCGTCCGCCCAGGGTCGGGTCTTCGCGCTCGATGCGCAGGGCGTGCCCGCGGCGGTCGCGGTGCGCACCGGTCTCACCGACGGCAGCTTCACCGAAGTGCGGAGCGATCGGCTCGAGGAGGGCGACAAGGTCCTCATCGGAACCGGCGGTCCCGCGGGGCAGTCCGCGCGGCCGTCCGCGCCGGCCGGTCCACGGATGCAGTTCTGAGGCGAGCCGGGCGATGGTCGCGCCGATCATCCGTACCCGCGGGCTGTCGAAGCAGTACGAGATGGGCGATACCGTCGTGCACGCCCTGCGCGACGTGTCGATCGACATCGCCCAGGGCGAGATGCTCGCCGTCATGGGTCCCAGCGGATCGGGCAAGTCCACCTTCATGAACCTGATCGGCTGCCTCGACCGCCCCTCCGGCGGACATTACGAGCTCGCCGGAGAGTCCGTCGAGACGCTTTCCGCGGACGAACTCGCCGAGATCCGCAACCGCCGCATAGGCTTCGTCTTCCAGCAGTTCAACCTGCTCCCGCGCACGTCGGCGCTGGAGAACGTCGAACTGCCGTTGCTCTACACACGGCTCGCGGCACAGGAGCGCCGCGAGCGCGCAAGCCGACGGCTCGAACAGGTGGGGCTGGGCGACCGGCTCGACCATCACCCCAGGCAGCTCTCGGGAGGCCAGCAACAGCGCGTGGCGATCGCGCGCGCCCTGGTCAACGATCCGGTTCTGATCCTCGCCGACGAGCCGACCGGCGCGCTCGACTCGCGCACCAGCGTCGAGGTGATGGCGCTGCTGCAGCGCCTGAACCGCGAGGGCATGACCGTCGTGCTGGTCACCCACGAGAACGACATCGCGGGGTTCGCGTCGCGGATCATCACGTTTCGCGACGGCGAGGTAGTCGGCGACCTCCCGAACCAGGCCAACGACGCGGCAGCGGCACTCGCCGAATCCGTGCGGCCCCGGGCCGCCGACCCGGCCGCGACATGATCGGGGCGTCGCAATGAGCTGGCTGTCCACGGTGCGGGTCGCGCTGAACGCGCTGCGGGTCAACAAGCTGCGCTCGATGCTGACCATGCTCGGCATCATCATCGGCGTGGGCGCCGTCATCACGATGATCGCAGTGGGCGGCGGCGCACAGGCTCGCGTCGCCGAGCAGATCCGCAGCCTGGGCGCGAACGTGATGATCATCCTGTCGGGATCGACCACCTCGTCGGGCATCCGCCTGGGCGCGGGCGCGGCACAGACGCTGACCGAGGACGATGCGCGCGGCATCGCGACCGAGGTCGATTCGGTGATCGCCGCGCCGCTGCTGCGCGGCTCGGGACAGCTCGTCTTCGGAAACTCGAACTGGTCGACACAGATCTACGGCGCCTGGCCCGAGTACTTCGACGTGCGCGACTGGCGGATCGTCGCGGGACGCGGTTTCGAGGCCAACGAACTGACCGGCGCCGCCAAGGTCGTGATCATCGGGCAGACGACGCTCAGGCAACTCCTCGGCGAAAACGTCACGCCGGAGGCCGCGGTCGACCAGATGATCCGGGTTCGCAAAGTGCCGATGACCATCATCGGCGTGCTCGAACGCAAGGGCCAGAGCTCACAGGGACAGGACCAGGACGACGTGATCTTCGTGCCGCTGTCCACCGCGCGCAACCGGCTGTTCGGTGCGCCGCAGGGCCGCCTGCGCCGCGTGAGCGTGATCATGATCAAGGTCGACGAGGGCGCCGACATGAAAGTCGCCGAGGACCGGATCCGCGAACTGCTCCGACAGCGGCACAGGCTGCAGCAGGGGGCGGACGACGACTTCACGGTCCGCAACCTGACCGAGATGCTCCAGGCGCAGGAAGCCTCCAGCCGCATCCTGGGCATACTGCTGGCCGCGGTCGCGTCGGTGTCGCTGCTGGTCGGCGGCATCGGCATCATGAACATCATGCTGGTCTCGGTCACCGAGCGCACGCGCGAGATCGGACTGCGGATGGCGGTGGGCGCGCGCGGGCGCGACATCCTGATGCAGTTCCTGATCGAGGCGGTGACGCTGTCGCTGATCGGCGGGCTGATCGGCGTCGCGATCGGGCTCGCCGGCTCCTATGTGATCGGCAACTTCGCGGGCTGGCGCACCGAGATGCGGCCGGAGGCGGTCCTGCTGGCGGTGGGGTTCGCCGCCGGGGTCGGCGTGTTCTTCGGCTTCTACCCGGCACGCAAGGCGTCGAAGCTGCTGCCGATCGAAGCGCTGCGCTACGAATAGCCCCGGTCAGGGACCGTCTGCCCCGACCGCGCGCTCGCCGACGCGGCGCGCGCCGTCGGGCCGCGCGCAGGCGGCGGGACGCGTAGAATTGTGCCGAGTCACGACAGGACCGCTATCCGCCCAGCGTGGGCCGCGCCATGGAATTCCTCCCCTTCACACGCCCGAGCATCGACGAGGCGACGATCTCCTCGGTCGTCGAAGTCCTCCGCTCGGGCTGGATCACCACCGGGCCGAAATGCCGCGAATTCGAAGCGGCGCTGTCGGCGCGCTACGGCGGCCGTCCGGTCCGGGTTGCCGCGTCGGCCACCGCGGCGCTGGAGTTCGCGCTGCGCATCGCCGGCATCGGCCCGGGCGACGAGGTCATCACCACGCCGCTGTCCTGGGTCGCCACCGCCAACGTCGTGCTCACCGTCGGTGCGACACCGGTCTTCGTCGACGTCGATCCGGCCACCCGGAACATCGACCTGGACCGGCTCGAGTCGGCGATCACCGAGCGCACCCGCGCGCTGATCCCGGTAGACCTGGCCGGACTGCCGGTCGACCGTGACCGCCTCTACCAGATCGCGGCGCGTCACCGGCTGCGCGTGATCGAGGACGCCGCCCAGTCGATGGGCGCGGCCTGGGACGGGCGTGAAGTCGGCGCGGGCGGGGACCTGGTCGCGATCAGCTTTCACCCGAACAAGAACATCACCTCCATCGAAGGCGGTTGCCTGGTCGTGAACGACGCCGACGAGGCGAGACTGTTCGAGAAGCTGCGCCTGCAGGGCGTGACTCGTCAGGCCGACGGCACGATGGACTGCGACGTGCTCGGATACAAGGCCAACCTGACCGACGTCGCGGCCGCTGTCGGCATCGGTCAGCTCGCCCGGCTCGACGAGTTCAACGCGCGACGCACGGAACTCGCGCACCGTTACTTCGACCGCATCGACCCGTCGCTCGGCCTGTCGCTGCCGCCGCGCGCGTTCGGCGAACCTGGCGCCGGGCCTGCGCGATCGAACTGGCACATGTTCCAGCCGCTGCTGCCGCTGGCGCGGATGCCGGCCGGGCGCGCGGGCTTCATCGACGCGATGAAGGCGCAGGGCATCGGCATCGGCGTCCATTACCCGGCCATGCACCGGTTCTCGCTGTTCGCCGCAAGGGGCTGGCGCGAGGGCGACTTCCCGCACGCAGAGGCGATCGGCGACGCCACCGTGAGCCTGCCGCTGTTTCCCGCGATGCTTGACGGCGACGTGGACCGCGTCTGCGACGCGCTCGCCGCCGTGCTCGGCACGTCGCCGCGCGAGCGCACCGGCGCGGTGACCGCCGGCGCCACGAGCGGGACGACCGATCGATGACGACTCAGCAGGCAACACGAACCTCGATCGCGGGCGCACCGTTCCTGTCCGTCGTGATCCCGGTCTACAACGAGGAGCCGGGGCTGGCAGCCCTGTTCGCGCGCCTGTACCCGGCGCTCGACGCGCTCGGGCACGCCTACGAGGTCGTCTTCATCGACGACGGCAGCCGCGACCGGTCGGCGCAGCTGCTCTCCGAGCAGTTCGAACGGCGCCCCGATGCGACGCGCGTCGTACTGCTCGACGGCAACTTCGGCCAGCACCGCGCCCTGCTCGCGGGTTTCGAGCGGGCTCGCGGCGAGCGCATCGTCACGCTCGATGCCGACCTGCAGAACCCGCCCGAGGACATCGTCAAGCTGATGGACGCGATGGACGCCGGGCACGACTATGTCGGTTCCATCCGGCGGATGCGCCAGGACGTCGCGTGGCGGCGCTGGGCCTCCAAGCTGCTCAACCGGCTGCGCGAGCGCACCTCCCGGATCAAGATGACCGACCAGGGCTGCATGATGCGCGCGTACGGGCGCCGCATCGTCGACGCGATCAACCAGTGCCGCGAGATGAACACCTTCATCCCCGCGCTCGCCTACACCTTCGCACGTGACCCCACCGAGGTCGAGGTCGGCCACGAGGAACGGTTCGCCGGAGAGTCCAAGTACTCGCTGTACAGCCTGATGCGCCTGAACTTCGACCTGATGACCGGCTTTTCGCTGGCACCGCTGCAGGTGTTCTCGATGATGGGCATGGCGATCGCGCTGCTGTCGGGCCTGCTGTTCGCGATCCTCGCCGCACGGCGCCTGGTGCTCGGCCCCGAGGAAGGCGGTCTGTTCACTCTGTTCGCGCTGCTGTTCTTCCTGGTCGGCATCGCGCTGTTCGGCATCGGGCTGCTCGGCGAATACATCGGACGCATCTACCAGGAGGTGCGCGAGCGTCCCCGCTACCTGGTCCGCGCCGTCCTGGAGCGCGACGCCGCGCCGCCGGCACCGCCGGCGCAGTCGATCGGCGAGACCGTGCAGCGCGTCGCAAGGCAATGACGCGCGCAGTCGTCTTCGCCTATCACGATGTCGGCGTGCGCTGCCTGAAGGTACTGATCTCGCACGGCATGGACATTCCGCTCGTGGTCACTCACCGCGACAGCCCGGGAGAGACCATCTGGTTCGGCAGCGTCGCGCAGACCGCGCGCGACTACGGCATCGCGGTCATCGAACCGGACGACGTGAACGTGCCGGAGGTGATCGAGCGGGTGCGCGAGTGCGCGCCGCAGTTCCTCTTCTCGTTCTACTTCCGGCAGATGATCAAGGCCCCGCTGCTGTCGCTGGGCGAGCGGGGCGCGTTCAACATGCACGGCTCGCTGCTGCCGCGTTATCGCGGACGCGTGCCGGTCAACTGGGCGGTGCTCAAAGGTGAACGGGAAACCGGCGCCACGCTGCACGCGATGACCGTCAAGCCCGACGACGGCGCGATCGTCGACCAGCAGGCCGTGCCGATCCTGCCCGACGACACCGCAGGCGAAGTCTTCGCCAAGGTGACCGTCGCGGCCGAGATGGTGCTCGACCGCTGCGTCCCGGCGCTGATCGCCGGTCGCGCGAAGTTGCGGGCCCAGGATCCGGCACAGGCCAGCTACTTCGGCGGGCGCAAGACGGAAGACGGACGCATCGACTGGACGTCGGGCGCGCGCGCGATCCACGATCTGGTGCGTGCGGTCGCCCCGCCCTACCCCGGCGCGTTCACCGCGCTCGGCGGCGGCACGCTGCGCATCCTGCGCACCTTCCGTACACCCGCGACGGGACGCGAGCCGGATCCGGCGATCGGGCCGGCGCTCTTCGTCGCCGACGGCGGGCTGTACGCGCGCTGCGCGGACGGCGCCACCCTGCGCATCGCCGCCGCCGAGTTCGACGGCGAGGACATCGGCGCCGACGCGTTTGCCCGGCGCTTCGGCAACGTGCGCACGATGCCGCCGGCGCACGCCGACACTTCCCTGCGACAATGACGACCGCGAGACACTCCCCCGACGCGGTGCGAGACGCGACACGAACCCAACGGAGTCCGGACCGATGAAGAAGATCCTGATCCTCGGCGTGAATGGCTTCATCGGCCATCACCTCTCCGAGCGCATCCTGAAGACCACCGACTGGCAGGTCTTCGGCATGGACATGGGCAGCGAGCGTGTCGAGCAGATGCTCGATCACCCGCGCTTCAAGTTCTTCGAGGGCGACATCACGATCAACAAGGAATGGATCGAGTACCACATCCGCAAGTGCGACGTGATCCTGCCGCTGGTGGCGATCGCCACGCCCGCCACCTACGTGCGCGAGCCGTTGCGGGTCTTCGAGCTCGACTTCGAGGCGAACCTGCCGATCGTGCGCGCCTGCGTCAAGCACCGCAAGCGCCTGCTCTTTCCGTCGACCTCCGAGGTCTACGGAATGTGCCCGGACGACGAGTTCGACCCGGAGACTTCGACGCTGGTCTACGGACCGATCAACAAGCCGCGCTGGATCTACGCCTGCTCGAAGCAGCTGATGGACCGCATCATCCACGCCTACGGCGGGAGCGAATCGCTCGACTACACGCTGTTCCGGCCGTTCAACTGGATCGGCCCCGGACTGGATTCGATCCACACCGCCAAGGAAGGCAGCTCGCGCGTGATCACGCAGTTTCTCGGCCACATCGTGCGCGGCGAGCCGATCCGCCTGGTCGACGGCGGCCAGCAGAAGCGCGCGTTCACCTACGTGGACGACGGCATCGACGCGCTGATGCGCATCATCGAGAACCCCGAAGGCCGCGCGAGCGGGAGCATCTACAACATCGGCAACCCGGCGAACAATTTCTCGGTGCGCGAGCTCGCGCAGATGATGCTCGACCTCGCCCAGCGCTACCCCGAGTATCGCGACAACGCCGCGAAGGTCAAGCTGATCGAGACGTCGTCGGGCGAGTACTACGGTCAGGGCTACCAGGACGTGCGCAACCGCGTCCCCAAGATCGACAACACGCGCGCGGATCTCGGCTGGAGCCCGAAAGTGGACATGCCGGAGGCGCTCAAGCGCATCTTCGAGGCCTATCGCGGCCAGATCGCGCAGGCCCAGGCCCGGGCGCTGCTCGATTGAGCGCGGGTCTGCCGACCCGGCCCCCGCCTGCCGATCGCCCCCCGAGATGCGGCTACTCGCACTGAAGGTCGACGTGGACACCTATCGGGGCACCCGCGAGGGTGTCCCCCGACTGGTGGACATCCTGCGAAAGCGCGGGCTCGAGGCCACGTTTCTCTTCAGCCTCGGGCCGGACCGCACCGGGCGCGCGATCCGGCGCGCGTTTCGACCCGGCTTCCTGTCCAAGGTGTCGCGAACGTCGGTGCTCGAGCACTACGGGCTGCGCACGCTGCTCTACGGCACCCTGCTTCCGGGCCCCGACATCGGCCGGCGCTGCGCGCAGGAACTGCGCGCCGTGCGCGACGCCGGTTTCGAGACCGGCATTCATTGCTGGGACCACGTCCGCTGGCAGGACAACGTGGCGCGGCGCGACCGCGCGTGGACCGAGCGCGAGATGCGATCGGCGGCCGAACGCTACACGCTGGTGTTCGGTGTGCCGCCGCGCACGCACGGCGCCGCGGGCTGGCAGATGAACGAGCACGCCTACCGGCTGGAGCGCGAGCTCGGCTTCGACTATGCGTCCGACGGCCGCGGCACGCACCCGTACGCACCGGCGCTGCGCGGCGAGCGCATCGGTGTTCCGCAGCTGCCGACGACACTTCCGACCTTCGACGAACTGATCGGCCTCGACGGCGTGACCGCCGACGACGTCGATCGCCGCGTGCTGCGGGCCACCGAACCCGATCCGGCGCACGGCCACGTGTTCACGCTGCACGCGGAGCTGGAGGGAATGCGCCTTTCGCCGTCCTTCGAGCGGCTTCTCGACGGCTGGATCGCGCAGGGCTACCGGATCGTGTCGACGCGCACGCTGTTCGAGCAGTTCGACCCGGCGCGACTGCCGCTGCACGAGATCGCCACCGGCGAGGTCGAGGGCCGCAGCGGCGATCTCGCGCTCCAGGGCCCGGCCGTTCCGGCGGCGGGCTGAACGCAGCGCAATGGACGAGACACTCGGCGCTCAACGGCGAAGCCGCATCGTCGGCGGGCTGCTGCTCGCGGTCGCGATCGCGCTGTGGTTCGGCACGCTGGACTATCGGCACCTGATCCACCCGGACGAGGGCCGATACGCCGAAATCGCGCGTGAAATGCTCGCCAGCGGCGACTGGGTGACGCCTCGGCTGAACGGCATCCTCTATTTCGAGAAGCCCGCGCTGCAGTACTGGATGACGGCACTGTCGTTCGCCGCGCTCGGGCTGAACGAGTTCGCCGCGCGACTGTGGCCCGCGGTGACCGGGGCGCTGGCGGTGCTCGGCGCGTGGTGGGTGGTGCGCCGCGCCGTGAACGCGCAGGCCGCGCTGTACGCAGCCTGCGTGCTCGGATCGTCGGTCTGGTGGATCGCCAACGGCCACTTCGTGAACCTCGACATGGGGCTCTCCGCGTTCCTGGCGCTGGCGCTCGTCGCGTTCTGGTTCGCGCAGCGCGACGACGCGAGCGAGCGCGAGACGCGCCTGGGAATGCTCGCGACCTGGGCCGCGATGGCGCTGGCGGTGCTGAGCAAGGGACTGATCGGCATCGTGCTGCCGGGCGCCGCGCTGGTGCTGTACTCGTTTGCCGCGCGCGACTTCGCCGTCTGGCGGCGCATGCACTGGGGCAAGGGGCTGGCGACATTCTTCGCGATCGCGGCGCCCTGGTTCGTGCTGGTGTCGATGCGCAACCCGGAATTCGCGAAGTTCTTCTTCATTCACGAGCACTTCGCGCGCTTTCTCACCACCGGGCACCGCCGCACCGGAAGCTGGCACTACTTCGTCGGCATCCTGCTCGCGGGGATCCTGCCGTGGACGACGCTGCTGCCGGGAGCGCTCGTGGACGGCTGGCGGCGCGAGCCGGGCCGATTCCAGCCGGGACGCCTGCTGGTCGTATGGGCGGGCTTCGTCTTCGTGTTCTTCAGCCTGTCGAGCTCCAAGCTGCCCTCGTACATCCTGCCCATGTTTCCCGCGCTGGCGCTGCTCGTCGCCCAGCGCATCCACACACTGCCCGCGCGCCGGCTTGCCGCGCACGCGACCGCGATACTCCTGCTGTCGGTCGCGGTCGCGATCATTGTGGCGTTCGCGCCGCAGTACCTCGGTCGCGCGAGTTCGGCACCGATGGATGCGGACCTGCGCTATGGCGAATGGATCGTGGTCGGCGTCGGGATCATCGGTATCGGCGCTGCGCTCGCGTTCCGGATCGCACGCATCCGGGGCAAGACCGGCGCGGTGGTCGCGCTGGCGCTGGCGAGCCTGGTCGGCACGCAGGTGATCCTGCTCGGCCATCAGAACTACGCGGGCCTGAAGTCGGCACGCACGCTCGTCGAGGCGATCGACGGCCAGGTCGCCGCGAATGCGCCCTTCTACTCGGTCGAGACCTACGACCAGACGCTGCCGTTCTACCTGCGCCGCACCGTCACCCTGGTCGCCTGGGTCGACGAGTTCGCCACAGGGATCGGGATCGAGCCCCAGCGTCAGATCCCGACGCTCGAGGGCTTCGAGCAGCGGTGGTTCGCCGAGCCGGGCGCCGCGGCGCTGATGCGGATCGAACGCTTCCAGGCCTACGAGCAGCAGGGCCTGCCGATGTGGGTGATCTACCGTGACGACTCGCGGGTCGTGGTCTTGCGGCCCTGAGCGAAGGGGCCGGTCGGGCCTCGCCCACGACCGCGGCGGCGGCCGGTCAACACCGCACCGGTCCGATCACAGCTGAAACGCCAGCCACAGCACCAGCCCCTCCGCGACATAGCGCGCCAGTCCCGGATCGACAGCCTCGTAGGGCGCGGCAGAGCCCTTGAGCGCGTCGATCCAGGCCGCGAACCTCGCAATGTCCTGCCTCGCGTAGAAGCCGGTCATCAGCTCGTAGTTCAGGAACAGGCTCCTGATGTCCAGGTTGACCGAGCCGACCAGCGCCATGTGTTCGTCGATGACCACGGCCTTGGCGTGCACCATCGACGGCGACAGCCACAGCCGCGCGCCGGCCCGCGCGAGATCGCGCATCGGCCGGTGACGGGCGATGTCAGCCATCCGATGGTTCGAGCGCGCGGGAACGACGATGTCCACGCGAACGCCGCGGCGCGCGGCCAGCGTCAGCGCAGCGAGCAGGCTCTCGTCGGGCACCAGGTAGGGGGTCACCGCGAGTATGCGACTGCGCGCGCGGTAGCACGAGGTGAGCAGCAGCGCGTGGACCGTGTCGTCGGCGTAGTCCGGACCGCTTGGCAGGAGCTGCGCAGCGGGCGCGAGCACCGCCGCCTCGGCCCAGTCGCGCAGTGTGCCGAACTCGATCAGCTTGCGCGCCGGGCGCAGCGCGAAGCTCCAGTCGGCGTCGAACACCTGGGTCGCCTCGGCCGCGAGATCGCCGTCGACGTCGAAGCTGAGGTCGATCCAGGGTGGGCGCCCGGCGCTGCCGTCGAAATACTCGCCCGACAGATTGCGCCCGCCGCTCCACATGCGCCGGGCATCGGCAATGACGAGCTTGCGGTGGTTGCGCAGGTTCGTGCGGCCGCGCAGTGGCCACTGCAGCGGCGATCGCAATGGCGGCACGAACCGCGCGACCCGCACCCCCGCCGCCTGCGCCACCGAAAAGTCGCGGCGCCCACCCATCCAGGTGCCGACGCCGTCGACCAGCAGGCGCACCGCCACGCCTGCGCGCGCGCGATCCGCCAGGTGCGCGAGCAGGGCGTCGCCGAACCTGTCGCGCCCGAGGATGAAGGTGCAGATGTCGAGCCGCTCGCGCGCCGACCCGATCGTCTCCCAGAGTGCCGCGCGCGCTTCACGCCCGTCCTGGTGCACCCGCAATCCGTGATAACCGCGCACCGGCGGCATCGCCATCGCGCCGGTGAGGTGCTGCACCCAGACCGGCGCGACCTCGGCGGGCAGCGGCACGCCGATGTCGGGAATCTGTCGGCGGCTGGCCTTGGGCAGCTTGCGCGTGCCGAACATCAGGTACAGCGGCACGCCGACCTCGGGCAGCAGCAGGATCGCCATGACCCAGGCCAGCGCCGCCGACGGATGGCGTCTCTGCTGAAGCGTGCGGGAGCCGAGCGTGTAGATGAGCAGACCGAGCGCCGACAGCCACCCGTGAAGCGGCAGCAGTCCGGCGGGAAGGAGGTCCGAAAAAGGCATCGTGCGGTAGCCTGCGGCTGCGCGCCCCTGCGGGCACGACGGGTGAAGGCGCGCTCAGCCCGCTTCGCGCGGCCGATGCAGAACGCCAGGATCGCAGTCCATGGAACCCCCCCGGTTCAGGATATCGACTCCGATGATATATCCTCGCATTCTCACTGCTGCGAGGCGACCATGGACCTGAACTACTCCGCGGAAGAAAACGCGTTCCGGGAAGAAGTGCGCACCTGGCTCGATGCCAACATCCCGCCCGAACTTCGGGAGAAGGTGCTCAATTACGAGGAACTCGGCAAGGACGATCTCGTGCGCTGGCACAAGATCCTCGCCAAGAAGGGCTGGGTCGCGCCGGTATGGCCCGTCGAATGGGGCGGCACCGGATGGAACGCGGTGCAGCGTTACATCTACGAGGAGGAGTACGCGCTGGCCGGTGCGCCGCCGATCGCGCCTTTCGGGCCCACGATGTGCGCGTCCGTGCTGCTGCGCTTCGGGTCCGACGCCCAGAAGAAGCGCTTCCTTCCGCGCATCTACAACTGCGACGACTTCTGGTGCCAGGGTTACTCCGAGCCCGGCTCCGGCTCCGACCTGGCCTCGCTGAAGACGCGCGCCGAGCGCCGCGGCGACCACTACGTGGTCAACGGCCAGAAGACCTGGACCACCCTGGGCCACTACGGCGACTGGATCTTCTGCCTGGTCCGCACCGATGTCGACACCCCCAAGAAGCAGGACGGCATCAGCTTCCTGCTGATCGACATGAAAACGCCCGGAATCACCGTGCGCCCGCTGGTCCTGCTCGACGAGGGGCATGAGGTCAACGAGGTGTTCTTCGACGACGTCAAGGTCCCGCTGGAAAACCTGGTCTTCGAGGAAAACAAGGGCTGGACGGTGGCCAAGTACCTGCTCGGCCACGAGCGCCTGGGCACCGGGCGAATCGGCGGGTCCAAGCGCGAGCTGGCCAAGCTCAAGGCGATGGCCGCCAAGACTCTGGTCAACGGCAAGCCGCTGCTCGAGGACGTGCGCTTTCACGACCGCCTGTCGCGGGTCGAGATCGAACTGATGGCGCTCGAGGTCACCAACATGCGCTTCCTCGACGAGATGCGCCGCACCGGCAACATCGGCCCCGAAGTGTCGATGCTCAAGATCAAGGGCACCGAGATCCAGCAGGCGCTGACCGAGCTGACGATGCAGGTCGCCGGCCCGAGCGCGCGCGCCTTCAAGCCGCTCGCCTACGACGGATTCGATGCGTTCACCGCGTCGCTCGCGGCCCGTTACTTCAACTTCCGCAAGACCTCGATCTACGCGGGTTCCAACGAGATCCAGCGCAACATCTACTCGAAGATGGCGTTGGGCCTGTAAGCCGGAGACATCGATGGATTTCCAACTCAGCGAAGAACTGCAGCAGCTCTCCGACAGCGTGCAGCGGGTTGTCGAGAAGGCGTACGACTTCGAGGCACGCAAGAAGATCGTCGCTTCGGACCTGGGCCACAGCGCCGAAGTCTGGAACACTTTCGCCGAACTCGGCCTGCTGGGATTGCCGCTTTCGGCCGACCACGGCGGCTTCGGCGGCAGTTCCTCCGATCTGGTCAGCGTGATGGAGGCGTTCGGCGCCGGACTGGTCGTCGAGCCCTACGTGTCGACGGTGAGCATGGCGCGGCTGATCGAGCGCGCCGGCAGCGACGCGCAGCGCGCCGCCGTCCTCGGCGCAGTGGCCGAGGGCAGCATGAAGCTGGCGCTGGCCTGCGCCGAGGCCGGTTCGCGTTACGACCTCGCCGCCATCGAAACCACCGCGCGCCGCGACGGCGACGGCTGGGTGCTCGACGGCACGAAGATCGGCGTGATCGACGCGCCGATGGCGGACCGGATCGTCGTCACCGCGCGCACGTCGGGCAAAGCGGGGGGCGTAAGCCTGTTCCTGGTGCCGCGCGACGCCAAGGGCATGACCCTGAAGACCTACCGCACGCAGGACAGCCTGCGCGGCGCAGACATCACGCTGTCCGGAGTCCGTGTCGGCGGCGACGCGCTGATCGGCGCCGAAGGCGCAGGCGTGGCGGCGCTGGAGGAGGCGCTGGACTTCGCGTCAGCGCTGCTGTGCGCCGAGGCGGTCGGCGCGATGAAGTACGCCTGCGACGCCACGCTGGAGTACCTGAAGACGCGCAAGCAGTTCGGCGTGCCGATCGGCTCGTTCCAGGCGCTGCAGCACCGGATCGTGGACATGTACATCTGCACCGAGCAGTCCCGCTCGATCACCTATCTCGCCTGTGCGCGCGTGGACGGCACCGACCCCGCCGATCGACGCCGGGTCGTGTCCGCTGCGCGGGTCAAGATCGCCGATGCCGCCCGCCAGGTCGGGCAGGAAGCGATCCAGCTGCACGGCGGCATGGGCATGACGATCGAGATGAAGGTGAGCCACACCTTCAAGCGGCTGACGATGATCGGGCAGACCTTCGGCGACGCGGACTACTTCATCGAGCGCTTCGCGGCGTAGGAAGCGGTAGCAGGTCGCAGGCGACGTTGGGAGCTGTCCCAACGGTGCGGCCGAGCTCACTCGCGAAGCGCGCATCGAGCGCGCTTCGCTCGCGCGGCCCTGTACTGGTCGATCCCCGCCTGCCGCGGGGGCCCTCGCCCGACGCTCCAGCCCGCTACCTGAACAGCAGCGTCGCCAGCCCGAGGAAGATGAAGAAGCCCATGCTGTCGGTGGAGAAGGTCAGCAGCACCGACGAGCCGAGTGCCGGGTCGCGCCCGGCGCGCTCGAGCGCCAGGGGCACCGCCAGCGCGATCAGCGCGCCGACGAGCAGGTTCAGCGCCATCGCCGCAGTCATCGTGATGCCGAGCAGCACGCCGTGCGCGGTATCCCGGTAGAGCCACCAGGCGAACAGGCCGGCGATCCCTCCCCAGACGATCCCGTTGAGTCCCGCGATCGCGAGCTCCTTGAACAGCACCCGCCTGGCGTTGGCCGAGGTCACCTGCCCCAGCGCGAGCGAGCGGATCACCAGCGTCATCGTCTGGTTGCCCGAGTTGCCCGCGATGCCCGCGACGATCGGCATCAGTGCGGCCAGCGCGACCACCTTCTCGATCGTGCCCTCGAACGCCCCGATCACCCGCGAAGCGAAGAACGCGGTGCACAGGTTCAGCGCCAGCCACAGCCAGCGGTTCTTCGCCGAATTCCAGACGCTGGAAAACAGGTCCTCTTCCTCGCGCAGGCCGGCCTTCTGCAGGAGGTCGGTGTCGCCCTCTTCGCGAATGACGTCGAGCACGTCGGCGACCACCAGCCGGCCGATCAGCCGCCCCTGCGGATCGACCACCGGCGCGGAAACCAGGTCATAGCGCTCGAAGGCCTGGGCCGCCTCGGACGCGTCGTCCAGTGCGTCCAGTCTGAGCACGTCGCGCTGCATCACGTCGGCGACCATCGCCTCGGGCTCGTTGATCAGCAGCTCGCCCAGCGGCAGCGATCCCTGCAGCCGGCCCGTGCGGTCGACGACGAATACCTGGTCGGTGTGATCGGGAAGCGCGTCGAATCGCCGCAGGTAGCGCAGGACCGCCTCCAGCGAGACGTCCTCGCGCACCCTGACCATGTCGAAGTCCATCCGCGCGCCGACGGTGTCCTCGCGATACGACAGCGCCGCGCGCAACTGGTCGCGCTCTTCCTGGGTGAGCTGGCGGCTCACCTCCTCGACCACGTCCCGCGGCAGGTCCGGCGCGAGATCGGCGATCTCGTCGGCGTCGAGCGACTCGACCGCGTCGACCAGTTCGTCGCGGTCCATCGAGTCGATCAGCATCTCGCGAACCGAGTCCGAGACCTCCAGAAGGATCTCGCCGTCGCGGTCGGCCCGGACCAGGTCCCACGCGGTCAGGCGATCCTCGCGCGGCAAGGCCTCGAGGATGTAGGCGACGTCGGCCGGGTGCAGCCGGTCGAGTTGCGTGCGCAGCTCGTCGAGCGCCTGTCGGTTGACCAGCTGCTCGATCAGCTCGCGCCGATCTTCGGTCGCGCCCTCGTTCTGGCGGTGGCTCAGTTCCTCGACCAGCCTGTGCCGGCGCAGCAGCTCCTGCACCTCCTCGAGCGCGCGAGCAGCCTCCTCGGGCTCGCGTGCCTGGCGCGGCGCATCGGCGGCGATTTCTCGCTCAGGGATATGGTTGTCTTGCTCGGCCATGCAGATCGGGGCTTCCCGGGCCGAGCGCGTGGGTCAGCTCTCGGCGCGGTGGATGCGATTCGTTCGACTTCGAGGGTTGCTTTCCACGTTGGATTGCCGGGCGGATCCGCCCGCGACCGCTGGGCTGCGGTGGTTGCGACAGCGCGCATTGTAGGCTTGACGCGCCCGGTTCGAAAGCTCCATTGCACGCCCGACCGGCGATCGCTGCGCAACCCCTGGCGGGCCGGCGCCCCCCGGCCCCCTGCCGGCGAACGCGCGGACGGTTCAGGGAGGCGTGACATCGGCCATCCACCGGCCGACGAGCTGCGCGCGCCGTTCGAGATAGGCGGAACCCCGATTGCGGTCGTAGAAGCGCGGGCGTGGCAGCATGGCGGCCAGCGTCGCCGCCTCCGCAGGGCCGAGCTGGGCGGCGCTCACGCCGTAGTAGTGCCTTGCGGCCGCCTCGGCTCCGAAAACCCCGTTCCCCCACTCGGCGACGTTCAGGTAGATCTCCAGGATGCGCCGCTTGCTCATCACCATCTCGAGCATGTAGGTGATCACCAGTTCCTGCCCCTTGCGCAGGTAACTGCGACTGCCCGACAGGAACAGGTTCTTGGCGAGCTGCATCGTGATCGTCGAGCCGCCCCGCACCACCTTGCCCTTCTTTCGGTTGTCCTCGTAAGCCTTCTCGATCGCCGTCCAGTCGATCCCCTCGTGCTCGGTGAAGCGCGCGTCCTCCGCCGCGATCACCGCCCGCTTCAGGTTCGACGAGATCCGCGAGTAGGGGACCCACTGGTGCTGGAGCCTCGCGTTCGGATCCTTCTCGCGCAACCGTTCGACCTGGGCGCGCATGAAGCTGGTCGACCCCGGGTCGAACCGGGTCCACCACGCGACGTGCATCAGGAACCACAACTGGACCGCGACGACCACCACGACCACGAGAAGCCCCGTCACTGCCGCCGACCGCAGCAGCAGCCGCGGCCATCGGCGCGGCCATCGGTGCAGCCATCGGTGCAGCCGTCCGCGCGCCGTCGCGCCGGACGCTCGACGGTGCCGCCCGCGGGCAACCGGCGTTCGCCGCTTCATCGAAACGAGGTCCGAGCCCGGATCAGGCGGTGCCGATTTCGGCCCGCAGCCGGGTGAGCACCGCACCGGTCTGCGGGCGCACGCCGCGCCAGACGAAGAAGGACTCCGCGGCCTGCTCGACGAGCATCCCGAGCCCGTCGGACACCCGAGGGCAGCCGAGCTCCGCGGCGCGACGCATGAACGGCGTCGGCGCCGCACCGTAGACCATGTCGTAGGCGAGTCCCAGCCCGCGGTAGGCCGCGCTCGGAATGGGCGGCGCGGCGTCCTCGAGCCCGGTCGAGGTCGCATTGACGATCAGATCGAACGGCGCATCGTCCGGGCCCGCGTTCGCAAGCTCGTCGAACCCGCAGGCGCTGACCCGCGGATCGCCACCCAGCCGCGCGAGATCGACGGCCCTGGTGACGGTACGGTTAACGATCGAAATCGACGCGACGCCGCTCTGCAGCAGCGGCAGCAGCGCGCCGCGCGCCGCGCCGCCGGCGCCCGCCAGCAGCACCCGCTTGCCCTCGAGCCGGAACCCGAGCCGCTCCTGGATGTCGCGCACCAGGCCGACACCGTCGGTGTTGTCGCCGAACACCGCGTCGGCGCCGAACCGCAGCGTGTTCACCGCGCCGGCCGCCTGCGCGCGCGGCGACCGCTGCTGCGCGAACTCGAAGGCCTGCAGCTTGAAGGGCAGCGTCACGTTGAGCCCGCGCCCGCCGGTGGCGCGAAACGCCTCGACGACCGCGACGAAGCCATCGAGCGGTGCCAGCAGGCGCTCATAGCTGATGTCCTGGCCGGTCTGCTGCGCGAACTGCGCGTGGATCGACGGCGAGCGGCTGTGCGCGACCGGATTGCCGACGACCGCGTAGCGGTCGGTCATGGCGATCTCGTCGGCTGGGTCGCGAGCGCGTCGTTGGTGAAGTTCCAGGTCCGCACGATCTGCAGGATGTCCCCCTCTCGCGCCATCTCCGGGGGAAACCGCTCGTAGGGCGCCCCGGCGTAGACGATCGCGCGCACCGCGCGATTGAGCACCTCGTACCTGGATTTCTTGTTGACGATCACGTCGACCACGTTGCCGTGCTTGTCGATCTCGACGGTGATGATCATCGAATCGTAGATCCGGCCGCGCGCTTCGGGCGGGTAGCGCTCGGTGCCGATTCGCTCGATCTTCGTCGCCCAGTCTTCGACATAGCGCGCGTAGGTGACGCCGACCGCGTTGATGCCGTAAGTCAGCCGCCTGGGCCGCTTGTTGTAGTCGGAGATCTGCCGATCGATCTGCGCCTGCAGCCGCGAGATCGCGCGCTCGCCGTCCTGCGCGTCGGCGCCGCTGTTCTCGCGAGGCCGGTTCGACGGCGCGTCACGCGGCGTGGTGACGGTGCTGCGCCCCGAAGCCAGCGCCAGCAGCCGGCGTTGCTGCTCCTCGAGCTCCTGCACCCGGCGGCGCTGCTCGCGCAGATCGAAACCGTCCGACATCCGGACGTCCGCGGGCAGGGGCGATTTCGCCCGCCCCTTGTCGCGGTCGCCGCCTCCCTCCATGTCGACCTGGGCGAGCACCTCGGGCTTGACCGGGCGCGCCTCCGTCTGCGCGTTGAGCAGCACGATTTCGATCTGCGAGTCCGAAGGCGCGAACTTGACCGGCGCCGGCGGCGCGAATCTCAGCGCGAGCAGCAGACCATGCAGCAGCAGCGACGCAAGCACGCCGACGGCCAGCGGATCACGCAGACTCTGCGCCGTGAGCTGGACTCGCGGCAGCCTGAGGCTCCCGATCATCGCCGCTAGCCTTCCTCGGCGAACTCCGCCTCGTCGGCTTCGTCCACGTTGAGTCCGCCGCTGGTGGCCTCGGCGGGCGCCTCCGCGATGCCCGCGTAGCGGGCCTGCACCGACAGGTCGATCTCATCGGTCCCCAGCAGGTCCACCTGCACGCGGCGGCCGGACGACAGCGTGGGCAGATCGGGCAGCCGGAAGTAGAAAGGCGCCAGGGCGAGCCGCACCAGGTCGTCGCGCACCACGACTGCCTCGGTACGGGAGATCCCCTGCTGGGCAACCCAGCGAAGGCACCAGTAGCGCTCCATGCGGGTCTGGAATTCCGCGTACGCCGCGTAGCGCGCGTCGAATGCCGAGATGATCGAGAAGAGGTCCGCGTCGTTGGCCACATACGGCGCCTTGCGCCCGGTCAGCAAGGCGACGATCTGCCGCTGGTTGGTCAGGTCCACGTAGCGACGCAACGGCGAGGTGGACCAGACGTACTGGGACACGCCCAGGCCCTGATGCGCGAGCGGGTGCGTGGTCATGCGCACGCGCCCCGCCTGCTGCGACCGATAGACGCCCGGCACGCCATGGTCGACGAGCAGTCGACCCCATTCGCTGTTGACCAGGATCATCATCTCGGCCACGATCCGGTCGAGCGGTGCGTCGCGACGCCGCTGCACGATCCTGACCTGGTCGCCGTCGACATAGAAGGTGAAGTCGGTGCGAAAGCGCGGCTCCGGCTTTCCGCGCACGCGATCGCGCAGCGCGGACAGCGCCAGTGTCAGCTTCCACAGCGCCCTCAGCTCGACACCGAAGGGCATCGGCACCGACGGATCGTCGAGGGACTGCTCGGTGACGACCGCATCGAGCGCATCGTGCCGAAGGTTCTCGGCGATCCGGATGCGCTCGACCCGCGAGAAGCGGTTGACGATCGTGGTGCCGTCCGCGTCGAGGTCCACGTACAGCGACACGGCGACCCGCTCCGTTCCCGCGTCCAGCGAATAGGGGCGGATCGCCGCCTCCGGCAGCATCGTGACCTTGCGCCCTGGCGTGTAGACGGTGGACATGCGCTCCCGCGCCGCCGCGTCGACCTCGCCCCCCAGTTCGATGCCGAGCGCCGGCGCGGCGATGTGCACGCCCACCCGCAGCCGCCCGTCGGGCAGCGTCAGCACCGACAACGCGTCGTCGATCTCGGTGGTCATCGAATCGTCGATGGAGAATGCCGGCGCATCCGCGCTGGGCAACTGATCCGCGATGCCGGCGAGCTCCGTGACGTGGGCGACGTCGCCGACCTGCGCGAGCGCCGAGAAGCCGATGCCCTGCGGGAAGAACTCGCGCGCGAAGCGCTCGAAGTGCAGCGCGCGCGCGGACTCGAACGCCCCGAGCTCCGTCAGCAGCCGTTCGGCCATCTTGTGGGTCTGCTCGCAGGCCCGCTCCAGCGCGCGGAACTCCACGCTCTGCTTGTCGGGGGACACCAGCAGCGCCGCGGCCCGCGCCGCGATCTCCGGGGGGAGCTGCCCGCGGACCATCGCCTGCGAGAGCTCGTCGATCGCGAGTTCCTGCTTGCGTCGCCGCTCCACCGCGGCCAGGGCGAGACGCACCGTCTCCGCCGGCGCGGGCCGGAAGCGGCCGCGGCCCTTGCGGTGGAAATAGATCGGCGCGGACTGCAGTCGCAGCAGCACCGCGCTCGCCTTGACCGGATCGGCCTTGCCGAAATACTCGTCTGCCAGGTCCTGAAACCCGAACTCCTCCTGCGGCGCGCACTCCCA
>JAHEDO010000220.1 GCA_024641185.1 Burkholderiaceae bacterium
CAAACTCGACAACAAGCAAAAGGAAGCCCTGCGCCAGATCTTGCGCCTGGAGAGTCAGCGGGCCGATCAGCGCGATCAGGCCACCAAAGCCGAAATCGCCGAACTCAGGCGCGGTCTAAAAGCCGATGGTCTGGACGTCGACGATCTGTTTCGACAGCGGCTGGTCATCATGGAAAGGCGCCGCGACGAGGCGACGGCGACCAACCCTGATCTTGCCGACAAGGAAATCCGCATGCCGGGGTACGTCCTTCCGCTGCGGATGAACGACCGAAAGGCGACGGAGTTCCTGCTGGTGCCGGAGGTCGGAGCCTGCATTCACACGCCGACGCCGCCCGCAAACCAGATCGTCTACGTGAACTATCCCAAGGGCTTTCAGGTCGAGGGCCGCTACACGCCGGTCTGGATCACCGGCCAGATGCGGCTTCAGGCGTCGACCCAGGAGATCAGCTACGTCGACGGCGGGGCTCGGGTCGACGCCAGCTACACAATGAATGCCGCACGCGTCGAGCCCTATTGAGGGGTCGGGTCGGTCAGGCCACCTTCGCAACGGCAACCTGCTGCGGCAGGCACCAGCCGCCGCCAGCGGCTCGGGGCCATGGTCTAGACACCACGCCTGGCTGCGATCATCACGCACGTCGTGGCGGCGGTCAGCGCAGCGGCATATCACATCGTCCGCCGATGTGGAGCCAACTCCCGGTAATCGGCAAGGCCCTTGCAGGGCAACCCTCAAGAGGACGGGGCGCTGCCTCCTATCATCGGAGATTCGTTCCGCCGGGTGGCGGCGTCGCCGAAGGATCTATCTTGTCCGTGTTGATGTCTCGGGAATTGGAAAGCGAGGACAGCGTGCCCGAGCAGGGAATTCGCGCCTGGCAGGGCAGTGGTCTGCGAGATTACGCCCCGATCGAGGCGCGACTGCCCGTTGTCGAGAATTCGATCACCCAGAATGCGCTGGGTCCATCGACTTTTGGTGCGGCGATCGTGTCGAACGCGGACGTGACCGTGGCTCGCACTTCGAATCGGGTGTACGGTGTCGGCCGCACGGTGGTCAATCCGGACTGTCTCGGTTTCTGCATCCCGCTGAGCTGGGAAGGTGTGCTCAAGATCAATGGCCTTGTGGCCACCCGCACCGCAATCCACGTTCCCGTGGAAGATGCGTTCTTCCACATCCAAGGGCGGGAACGCGTAATCATCGGCTGCGGCCTGCCGCGTGCCAGCTTCGTCGAGACAGTTGCTGCGTTGCAGGGCATCGACCCCTATGAGTCCGTGCTTTGCACGCGTGCGGTGGAACTCGCGCCGGACATTTCCGAATTCGTGCGAAACGGACTCACCGCGATCCTGGATGAGGGTCTGCGCGCCGGGCGCGCTTCCACGTCGAGCGCCCTCCCGTTCGATCTGACGAACGAGGTCTTCGACCTGATGGTGAGCATGTATCTGCAGGCCTGCCCCAAGCCGATGCGCAAGGCCGGCCGCGCCAACAGTGCCGCGAGGATCGTCCGCGCCGCGGAGGAGCGCTTCGCGCAAGCCGCGGGGGAGCCGGTGTCGCTGGCCGACCTGTGCCTGGCGGCCGGCGTCAGCCAGACAGCGCTCCACGGCGCGTTCCAGAGTTGGTGCGGCGAACCGCCGATGGCCTACTTCCGCAAGCGCAGGCTGACACTGATGCGATCGCGCTTGCTCCACGCCGAGAATCGACGCGGTGCCGTGAAAGAGGCGGCGCTCGACCTGGGCTTGATGGGCGCGGGGATGTGCGAGTTCGGTCGCTTCTCGCGTGACTACCGGCGGCTCTTTGGCGAGGCCCCGTCGGTCACGCTGAGCCGGCACAGCGCCTGACGCGGCAGCGCCACGAGCGGGAAGGTGCGGCCTTCGCGACATCGTCTGTCAAGGCTCCAATCTCCCAAAGCCGGTGCGCGGCAACGAGGGCGCAGATCGCACTGGCCGAGTGCCCGCCGGCCTCTCTGGCAGGGCGCCTTGCCAGGCAGGGCACCCCCAGGGCCGTATCATGATGCGGCAGACTGCCGGGCCAGCGTGGTTGTTGCATCGGCGAAGAATCTGCCTTGAACTGACCGGGGTATCAATTGGAAATGGAGGATCGGGACAGGCAGGGTTGGGTGAGCCCGCACAAGCTGTTCGCCTGGCATCGAGAGGGTCTGCGAGACTACGCCCCGATCGGGGCGCATCTGCCCGTTGTAGAGAATGCGCTCACACCGACTGCGCCGGGCCCATCGACTTTCAGCGCAGCGATCGTGTCGAACACGGAAGTGACCTTGGCTCGCGCCTTGATGCAGACGAACGGTGTCGGCCGTACGGTTCTCAGGCCGGGCTTTCTGGGGTTCTACATCCCGCTGCGCTGGGAAGGCGTGCTGAAGATCAATGGCCTAGCGGCCACGCGCACGGCCATCCACCTTCCCGTCGAAGGCGCGTGCTTCCACATTCAGGGGCGGGAACGCGAATTGCTCGGCTGCAACCTGCCGCGCGCCGCCTTCGTCGAGACGGTGGCCGCGCTGCGCGGCGTGGACCCCGGGGAAGCCGTGCTGTGCACGCGTGCCGTGGAACTGACGCCGGACGTTTCCGGCCTCGTGCGGAACCGCCTGACGGCGATCCTGAACGAAGGCCTGTGTGCCGGCCGGGTCGCGCCGTCGAGTGCCAAGCCGTTCGACTTGACGAACGAAGTCTTCGACCTGATGGTGAGCATGTATCTGCAGGCCTGCCCCGAGCCGATGCGCAAGGCCGGGAGCGCCAGCAGTGCCGCGAGGATCGTGCGCGCCGCGGAGGAGCGGTTCGCGCAGGCCGCGGGGGAGCCGGTGTCGCTGGCCGACCTGTGTTTGGCGGCCGGCGTGAGCCAGACGGCGCTGCACGCCGCGTTCCAGAGCTGGTGCGGTGAACCGCCGATGGCCTACTTCCGCAAGCGCAAGCTCGCCCTGGTGCGAGCCCGCTTGCTCCACGCCGAGAATCGACGCGGTGCCGTGAAAGAGGCGGCGCTCGACCTGGGCTTGATGGGCGCGGGGATGTGCGACTTCGGTCGGTTCTCGCGTAACTACCGGCGGCTCTTTGGCGAGGCTCCTTCGGTCACACTGAGCCAAGCCTGCGCCTGACGCGGCGCGGTCGGTGGCGGGGTCAGGCAGGGTCGGACCCAATTTCGGGTGACGCTGGGCATCGGCGGTGCGTGGATCGCGAATCTGACTGCGCTGGAGCCGCTGCGGCCCTGGTTCATCGCGTCGACGCTTCTGTTCGTGGGACTGGCTTTCCGCCGTCTGTACCTTCAGCCGCAGGTCTGCGAGCCCGGCGCGGCGAGTGCGCTACCGATCGTCCTCAAACGCCAACAAATGATCTTTTGGATCGTCGCGCTGGCACTCCTTGCGTTGTTGTCGGTGCCTTGGCTGGCGCCGCAATCTCTCTGAAGGAACTTCCATGCGCCATTCGATCGCTTCAATCCTGATCGCGTTGTCATCGTTCGCGGCCTGGGCGGCGACGACGCAAAGTGCAACACTGCACATGCAGAACATAACCTGCGAACTGTGCCCGGTCTCCGTCAAGAAGTCGCTGTAGAAGGTGCCTGTTGTGAGCCAAGCCCGGATCGACTTCGCCAAGAAAACGGCTACCGTCACCTTCGATGCCGACAAGACCATCGCCTCGGAACTTGTCAAAGCCACCACCGACTCGGGCTACCCTTCGACGGCTCACAAATGACGACCACTGCGCCCGTACTTGAGTCGATACTGACTTGTCCGCAATGCGGTCACGCCAGGAGCGAGGTCATGCCGACCGATGCTTGCCAGTTCTTCTATGAGTGTGAGAACTGCAAGGCTGTGCTGCGGCCGAAGGCGGGGGACTGCTGCGTCTTCTGCTCCTACGGATCGGTCAAGTGCCCGCCGGTGCAAATGCAAGGGGGTTGTTCAAGCTGCAGTGCCTGATGGGCACGAGCCCGTTCGACGGCAAGACTTGGGCTGCCCGGAAGCAGGCATCCGCGGGTGACAGCTCCTGGCCGGTCGGCAACACTCGAGCGACTCGCGGGTCGCGTCTGGATACCGGCCGTTCGAACTCCGCGTCGACCAACGAAGCGCGACGCCTCAAAGCCGGCGTAGGGTCGCTGTCAGCTTCTATGCGGCGGCCCGCAGCTCCATGTCGATGTGCACCGTCGCGAAAGGGCACACGACGCCACCGCCTTCGCCACGCTCAACGAGGCCGAGCTCGCGCAGTTCCTGCACGTCCTCGTGCACGCGCTTCACGTCGCGCTCAACGCGGCGCGCGAGCTCGCGCAGCGAGATCTCGCCTTGCCCCTGCAGCGCGCGCACGAGCGCCCAGCGGCGCTCGGTCAAGCGCCCGAAGAAGATCCCGGGGCTTTCAAAATTCAATACCTCGCCCTGGTACGAGCGCGCGCTCGCGCGCTTGCCGGCCTGGCGCAGCGCGGCTTTCCAGTCCGGCTGCAGCGTGATCGTCAGCGTCCGTTTGCTCATTGGCCTCTCCGTGCGGCGTCGACCGCCGCAATGAAATCCTCGACCAGCTGCTCGACGGACACGAACTTGTAGGCACGTTCGTGACCACCGACGTGGCAATGGTCGCCCTTGCCGCGCTCGTTGTCGAAACCGACGACTCGCACGCCGTTCACCGCGTATGCCGCCCGGTACTTGAAGTCGTGCGCACTTGGCGGAACCGGCTGCGGCACGCGCCACACCACCAGCTCAATGACGCCGCCATCGGGCGTCACATCTCTGAAGCGGGTAATGAGTGCCGCCTTCATGTTGGCAATTATGCCAACGATGACTTCTCGTTGTCAACTCGACAACAACACCCTCGATAAAGCGCCACATGGGGCATCCAGGCGAATGGCCACTTCAGGCGAGTCACCGTAAAGCTGCCGCCCGCCAACGGCAGGAATTGGCCGGGACCGCCAGTTCGCAGCGCTTCCGGATTGCTGTCACTCGAGCAACGAGGCTGTACGGCCGAGGTCAGCTTCCTGGCGCGCCCGCGTACACACACTGACGGCCAGTTCCGGACTTTCGCGTCAGACAGCTAATGAGCAACTCAAAAGGCACCGATGCCCGCTCGGCTGTCGGCAATGTTGCCCCGCAAGCGCGCACCACTCTTGTTGCAAGTGGTGCTCACAATCAAGATCATTTCGAGCAGGGACGCGCTCCTCACTCGATCGGTGGCCGCCGCGCGTGCCAATCCGTCGCATTCTGAAAGGCGCGTCCCGCCCGCACGAGAAGTTCCTCGCGCAGATGTGCCCCGACCAGCTGCAAACCCAACGGAAGCCGCTCCCGGGTGAAGCCGGCCGGAAGCGTGATCGTCGGATGGCCAGACATGTCGAAGGGTGCGGTGTACCGCATAAGTTCCAATCGGTAGTCGGGCTGCGTACG
>JAHEDO010000221.1 GCA_024641185.1 Burkholderiaceae bacterium
GATCGACAGCAGGGTGTCGGGCGACAGCGCTGCGAGCAGCGCATCGAACAGCGCCTGATTGCGGTAGGGCGTCTCGATCAGCAATTGTGTTTCCTGGTCGCGCGCCGACCGCCGCTCGAGTTCGCGCAGGCGCTCGCTGCGCTCGCCCGGTGCGACAGGAACATAGCCCGCGAACGCGAAGCGCTGCCCGTTCATTCCCGACGCCATGAGCGCGAGGATGATCGAACTGGGGCCGACGAGCGGCACCACGCGCAGTCCCCGCGCGTGTGCCAGGGCCACGACCGCGGCGCCGGGGTCGGCGACTGCGGGACACCCCGCCTCGGAAACCAGCGCGGCGTCGCGACCCGCGACGATCGGCGCGAGCAGCTCCGGCAGCGCGTCCGCGGGCGTGTGGCGGTTCAGCTCGCGTATCTCGATTGCCTGCAGCGGCAGACGCATCGGCAGTCGCGCGAGCACCGCGCGAGCGCTCCTCGCATGCTCGGCGATGACGTAGTCGACGTGGCTGACGCGTTCGATCGTCGCGGCCGGAAGGACCCGCCGCGGATCGTCGCCGTCGCCCAGCGGGGTGGGCAGCAGGTAGAGCACGCCGGTCTGGACCGGCACGCCGGACTCTTGCGCGCCGAGAGGTGTGGCGCCGGGCGCGGATTCGCACGCGGACGAAGCCGCCGGGGCGTCCCGCGGCGCGGCCGCGTCGGGGCCCGTCTGAGGCTCGTCGGCCATGTCAGACGACCCGTAGTCCGGCGGCTTCCAGGGCCGCGCTGAGCTCGATCAGCGGCAGACCGACCAGCGCGCTCGGATCCGGGCCCTCGATCGCCTCGAGCAGGGCGATTCCCAGACCCTCGCATTTGGCGGAACCGGCGCAGTCATAGGCGGGTTCGCGTGCAAGGTACGCCTCGATCCGGGCGTCATCGAGCGGGCGAAAACGCACGCGTGTCTCGACGCTGGCGACGCGCTCGAATCCGTCGCACGCGCGCACCACCGCCACCGCAGTGTGATACGCCATCGCGCGCCCGGAGGCCGCGCGCAACTGGGCGACCGCGCGTTCGTGCGTGCCGGGCTTGCCGATGATCGAGACGCCGTCAAGGGTCGCGGTCTGATCCGAGCCGATGACGATCGCGTCGGGCCGAAGCGCGGCGACGGCGCGGGCCTTGGCCAGTGCCAGTCTTGACGCCATTGCCGCCGCCGACTCTCCGTGCAGCGGCTCCTCCTCGACGTGCGGAGCGATCACCTCGAAGGGCAGTCCGAGCCTCGCGAGGAGTTCTCGCCGGTACCGTGACGTCGACGCAAGGACGATCGCAGGCGCAGGCGCAGGCGCGATGGCGCCGCCGGCGCCAGGGCCTTCGCTGGGGACGGCCTCGCGCTGTGCGCGAGGGGCTCGAGGGGTTGCGGTCACGGCCGGCTATGATACCGGGATGAAGGAACCCGTTCGGCCGTGGATCGACACCGGCGAATTCGCGCGTCGAGGCTCGAGCCTTTCGGCGAGCCAGTCGCCCGGAGAATTCGCGCGGCTGCGCGAACTGCTGACCTCCGACGAAGGTGAGATCTCCTGGTCGCTGACCGGCGAAAGGCGGGCAAGGCCGGAGGGCGGCGCGGAACTGTTCATGCGGCTCAGGCTGCGAGGGGAGGTCTCGGTCGAGTGCATCCGCTGCCTTCAGCCGTTGCGGGTGCGCTTTGACGATGAGCGGCTGTTCAGGCTGGCGCTCACCGAGCTCCAGGCCGAGCGCGAGGACGCGCAGGCCGACGACTACGATGTGCTCGCGGGCAGTCCTCGCTTCGACGTGATCGAACTGGTCGAGGACGAGGCGATCATGGCGCTTCCGATCGCGCCGCGGCACGACGGCTGTAGCCTGCCGCAACAGCGCGCAACGCGCGGCTCGGCATCCGCCCAGGGCCCCAAGGCGGACGGAGGCGCTGACGAAGAAGAAGATTCCCGCCCGAACCCCTTCGCGGCCCTCGCCGGCCTCAGGCGACGCCGGAACGACGGCCTCGACGAGACTTGAGCAGGCAGAGCCAATTCGTTGATATAATTTCAGATTCGTCTTTTTTCCTCGGAGCCAAAAGAAATGGCCGTCCAGCAGAACAAGAAGTCGCCGTCGAAGCGGGGAATGCATCGCTCGCACGACTTCCTGAGCACCCCGCCGACAGGTGTCGAGCCGACCACCGGCGAGGTACACCTTCGACATCACGTGAGCCCCAACGGCTTTTATCGCGGCAAGAAGGTCGTCAAGACCAAGAGCGACGAGTAACTCGGTCGATCCGGTAACCGGTTCGCATGGGCGTCCGGATCGCCATCGATTGCATGGGAGGCGACCACGGTCTGCCGGTCACGGTACCGGCGGCGGTGAGTTTCCTCGCCCGTGTTCCCGACGTGTCGGTATTGCTGGTGGGCCGCGAAGCGGAGATCCGCGCTGCGCTCGGCAAGGCCGGCGCGTACGACGCATCGCGTGTCGAGGTGCGCCCCGCGACAGAAGTGGTGTCGATGGACGACCCGCCCGCGTTCGCGCTGCGCAGCAAGCGCGACTCGTCGATGCGGCTGGCGATCGAAGCGGTCAAGGCCGGTGACGCACAGGCCTGCGTCAGTGCGGGCAACACCGGCGCGCTGATGGCGATCGCGCGGTTCGTGCTGCGCATGCTCGATGGCATCGATCGCCCCGCGATCGCCGCTCCGCTGCCCAATCTTCGGGGCGGAGCGACCACGGTGCTGGATCTTGGCGCCAATGTCGACTGCGGTCCGGAACACTACCTGCAGTTCGCGATCATGGGTTCGGCCCTGGTTACCGCCCTCGAAGGTCGCGAGCGCCCGCTGGTCGGGCTGCTGAACATCGGCGAAGAGGCGATCAAGGGCAATGACGCCGTCAAGCAGGCGGCCGACCTGTTGCGTGCGAGCAGCCTGAACTTTCACGGCAACGTGGAAGGCAACGACATCTACGAGGGCACGACCGATGTGGTCGTGTGCGACGGTTTCGTCGGCAATGTCGCGCTGAAGACCTCGGAAGGGCTTGCCCGGATGCTCGGCGAATTCATTCGCGAAGAGTTCTCGCGCAGCCTTCTGACCCGGCTTGCTGCGGTGGTCGCGATGCCGGTGCTCAAGCGGCTCAAAGACCGGGTCGATCATCGTCGCTACAATGGAGCGAGTCTCGTCGGATTGCGCGGTATCGTCATCAAGAGCCATGGCTCGGCCGACGCATTCGCCTTCGAGTTCGCGCTGCGGCGCGCCTACGACGCTGCACACAATGGACTGATCGAGCGAATCGCGCAGGCCGTTCCGCTCATTACCGCGAAGGCGCACGGCGCGCTGCCGACTTCGTGACCCCGTCCGGGGATGACTGATGCAACGATATTCGAGAATCGTCGGTACCGGAAGTGCGCTCCCCGAGCGGATCGTGGGCAATGCGGAACTCTCGCGGGAACTCGCGGAGCGCGGCATCGAGACCACCGATGCCTGGATCGTCGAGCGCACGGGCATTCGCCAGCGACACCTTGCGGCACCGGAGGTTTCCAGCAGCATGCTCGGCGCGCAGGCCGCGCGTGCCGCGCTGCAGGCGGCGGGCCTGTCGGCCGATTCCATCGACCTGATCATCGTCGCTACCTCGACCCCCGACTATGTGTTCCCGAGCGCCGCCTGCCTCGTGCAGAAGGCGCTCGGCGTCGCGGGCGGGGCGGCATTCGACGTGCAAGCCGTCTGTAGCGGGTTCGTCTACGGCATGGCGACCGCCGACGCGATGATCCGCTGCGGGATGGCAACGCGCGCGTTGATCATCGGTGCGGAGGTGTTCTCGCGGATACTCGACTGGAACGATCGTGGCACCTGTGTGCTGTTCGGCGACGGCGCCGGAGCGGTCGTTCTGGCGGCGGACGAGCGGCCGGGCATCCTGGCCTCGAAACTGCACGCCGACGGCAGCCAGGAGCACATCCTGCGAACTGCTGGCAACGTTCGCGGCGGCGGCATCACCGGACACCCCTTCCTCACGATGGACGGGCAGGCGGTGTTCAAGCTCGCCGTGTCCGTGCTCGACTCGGTGGCGCGCGAAACCGTCGCGGCGGCCGGGCTCACGCTGGCCGACGTCGACTGGCTGATTCCCCATCAGGCGAACATTCGCATTCTGCACGCGACGGCACGAAAGCTCGGCCTGCCGTTCGAACGGGTCGTGGTGACGCTGGATCAGCACGCGAACACGTCGGCAGCCTCGGTGCCCTTGGCGCTGGACGTCGCCGTGCGTGACGGACGCATCCGGCCGGGCCACAGGGTGCTGATGGAAGGTGTCGGGGGCGGCTTCACCTGGGGCGCGGTGCTGGCCGAGATGTGAGCGACGGAGCACGAAATGCGCGCACGCAGGAATCGAATCGGCAGACGGAGAGAACGCACGCGATGAGTCTCGCCTTCGTGTTTCCCGGCCAGGGCTCCCAGAGTGTGGGAATGCTCGACGGATTCTCGGACAACCCCGCGGTCCAGGAAGTCCTCGCCGTCGCCGACCGAGCGCTCGGCGAGCGCTTGTCGCAGTTGATCGCGCAGGGGCCGGCCGAGGCGCTGGGGCTCACCGTGAATACCCAGCCGGCGATGCTGGTCGCCGCGTACGCGTGCTACGCGGCATGGCGCGCCGCCGGGGGGCCGGAACCCGCCGCAGTCGCAGGTCACAGTCTGGGCGAGTACACCGCGCTGACGGTGGCGGGTGCGCTCGATCTCGCCGAAGCCGTTCCGCTCGTCCGTCTGCGCGCGCAAGCAATGCAAGACGCGGTGCCGGTGGGCGTGGGAGGCATGGCGGCGATTCTGGGGCTGGATGACGCGGCAGTGCAGGCTGCCTGCGCGAAGGCTCGCGAGGAGGGGCCGGGAGAGGTTGTCGAGCCCGCCAACTTCAATGCTCCGTCGCAGGTGGTGATCGCCGGGCACAAGGCGGCCGTCGAGCGTGCGTGCGCGCAGGCCAAGGTGCTGGGCGCCAAACGCGCCCTGCCGCTGGCGGTCTCGGCGCCGTTCCATTCGACGCTGCTCAGGCCGGCCGGCGAGCGCCTGTCGAACGCGCTGGCGACGGTCAACCTGAGGAAACCGCGCATCGCGCTGGTCAACAACGTCGATGTGGCCGTCGAGACCGAACCCGCGCGCATCGTCGACGCTCTGGTGCGCCAGTCGTACGGTCCGGTTCGCTGGGTCGAGGTCGTGCGAAAGCTGAAGAGCCTGGGCGTGCACCACGTGATCGAGTTCGGCCCGGGCAAGGTGCTCGCCGGGCTGGTGCCCAGGATCGACAAGGAACTAAAGGCCAGCGCGGTGTTCGACCCCGCGACGCTGGCCAGCACGCTGCAGGAGATCGGACAATGACCGGCACCCTGAACGGCCAGGTGGCCATGGTCACCGGCGCGA
>JAHEDO010000023.1 GCA_024641185.1 Burkholderiaceae bacterium
GGCAGGCGCCGCAGCAGCGGGCGGGGCAGCGGGCGGGGCAGCGGCCGGCGCGGTGGCCGACGCAGGCGGTACCGCCGCCGTCACCAGTTGTCCCTGCCCACCGTCGACCACCTCGCGACCGGCGATTCGGAGCTCAGGCGGATCGAGCAGGAAGGTGTACTCGCGGACGAACTTTCCGGCGGCCCAGTTCAGCTCGACCAGCAGGTCGACGAACGGTTCGTTGAGCGGCTGCGTCGAGGTGATCACCACCACCGGGCGACCGCCCTGCCGACGTTCGACTGCGAATCGCAGTCCCCGCAGCGCAGGGTTGAACTCGAGACCGGCCTGACGGAACGCGGACGCCTCAGGGAGCCTGGCGCTCAGCGAACTGGCTTCCTCGCGCGACACTGCGGTGATCTCGACCTCGGCCCGAAGCGGCTGTCCCAACGCGGACTGCACCGTGAGGCGGCCGAGACCGGCTGCCCACGCCGAACCGCTGCCGGCCGCCAAGGCCAGCGCAACAGCGGCTGCAATTCGTTTCGGATTGAGGTGAGGCGGATTCAAAACAATGGGTTTTTTCCCAGCAGCCACGCTTATCCCCGGGGAGACTGTTGAGTGATTTGAGCCTAGCATCAGTGACTTACCGACGCAAGCTCAGACGGTTCCTAACTTTTGCTGCAACCTACCCCCTTCAGACAAGCGCCGCGCGATGGGCGGTGCGAGAGACCCGCCGGGAGGACGCTCAGTCGAGCAGGATCCGGAGCATCCGCCTCAGCGGCTCTGCCGCGCCCCACAACAACTGGTCCCCGACAGTGAACGCACTGAGGTACTCGGGGCCCATCGACAACTTGCGCAGCCGACCGACCGGAACCCGCATCGTACCCGTGACCGCGGTCGGCGTCAGCCCGCGAATGCTGGACTCCCGATCGTTGGGCACCAGCGACACCCAGGGATTGGCGCCCCCGATCAGCGTCTCGACGTCCGCAAGCGGCACGTCGCGGGTCAGCTTGATCGTCAGCGCCTGGCTGTGGCAGCGCATCGCGCCGATACGTACGCAGATGCTCTCGACCGGAACGTGCCCGGGACCCGAGGCGGGCAGGCCGAGGATCTTGTTGCATTCGGCGCCACCCTTCCACTCCTCGCGCGACGTGCCGTCGCCCAGGTCCTTGTCGATCCAGGGAATGAGGCTGCCCGCGAGTGGCACGCCGAAATTCTCGGTGGGAAAGGCGCCCGAACGCATCGTCTCGGCGACGCGGCGGTCGATCTCGAGGATCGCCGACGACGGGTCGGCGAGCAGCGGCGCCACCGGGCCGTGGATCGCGCCCATCTGACCGATCAGCTCGCGCATGTTCTGTGCGCCGGCGCCAGACGCCGCCTGATAGGTCATCGCGGTGATCCATTCGACCAGCCCCTCCCGGAACAGCCCGTTCAGCCCCATCATCATCAGGCTGACCGTGCAGTTGCCGCCGATGAAATCCCTGACACCCCTGGCGAGCGCGTCCTTGATCACCCCGAGGTTCACCGGGTCGAGGATGATGACCGCGGAATCCTTCATGCGCAGCGTCGACGCGGCATCGATCCAGTAACCGCTCCAACCGGCCGAGCGCAGCTTGCCGAAGACCTCGGTCGTGTAGTCGCCCCCCTGGCAGGTGACGATCGTGTCCATCTTTTTCAGCGTGTCGATCGACATCGCGTCCTGAAGCGGCTCCGCGCCCATCGGCGCCGGTCCGCCCACATTGGACGTGCTGAAGAAGACGGGCTCGATCAGCGCGAAGTCGCCTTCGTCGCTCATGCGCTGCATCAGCACCGAGCCGACCATTCCCCGCCAGCCCACCATCCCGACCTTCATCATCGCTCGCTCCCGCTTCGCCCCGCGCTCATGCGCTTCGTCGCGCCAACGCACAGCCTATCTCTGCACCGCGCGTCTGCGCGCGTCGTCCCCGCGCCCGGTGCCCCACCGCTCGACGCCTGTCTCCTGGCTACAACAGAGCGAGCACCGCGTCGCCCATCTCCCGCGTGCCGACCGTCCGCTTGCCTGGCTCCGCGATGTCGGCGGTGCGCAGCCCCTGCGCCAGCACTCCTCGCACCGCCTTCTCGACGCGCAGCGCCGCCTCCTCCTGGTTCAGCGAGTAGCGCAGCAGCATCGCTGCCGACAGGATCGTGGCCAGCGGATTGGCCACGCCCTTGCCAGCGATGTCGGGCGCGGAGCCGTGAATCGGCTCGTACAGGCCGAAGTTCTTCGCGTTCAGCGACGCCGAGGGCAGCATTCCGATCGACCCGGTGAGCATCGACGCCTCGTCCGAGAGGATGTCGCCGAACATGTTGCCGGTCACGATCACGTCGAACTGTTTCGGGTTGCGGACCAGCTGCATCGCAGCGTTGTCCACGTACATGTGGGTCAGTTCGACGTCACCGTATTCCTTGTGCACGTCGGTGACCACGTCACGCCAGAACTGCGTGGTCTCCAGGACGTTGGCCTTGTCCACCGAGCACACGCGGCGCGCGCGCTTGCGCGCCGCCAGGAACGCGCTGTGCGCGATCCGCCGGATCTCGGGCTCGGTGTAGCGCATCGTGTCGAAGCCCTCGCGCTCGCCCGCCTCGTTGACCCGCACCCCGCGCGGCTGGCCGAAGTAGATGTCGCCGGTCAGCTCGCGCAGGATCAGCAGATCCAGCCCGGCGACCACTTCGGGCTTGAGCGTGGAGGCGTGCGCAAGTTCCTCGTAGACGATCGCGGGTCGCAGATTCGCGAACAGGTCGAAGTGCTTGCGCAGGCGCAGCAGGCCCTGCTCCGGACGCTGCGGGCGCGCAAGCGTGTCGTATTTCGGACCGCCGACGGCACCGAACAGGATCGCGTCCGACTGTTCGGCCAGGCGCACGGTGCCCTCCGGCAGCGGGTCGCCCGCCGCGTCGACACCCGCTCCGCCCACCGGCGCCTGTTCCATCTCGATGCGCAGACCATCCGTGGCGAGCGCCTTGAGCACGCGCACAGCCTGCTCCGTGATCTCCGGCCCGATGCCGTCCCCCGCCAGCACTGCGATCTTCATGTCGAATATCCTGATCTCTGGTTCATGTCCGAGGCGTAAGGCGCCGGCACCTGCCGCGCGCGGAGCCTCTGCTTTCCGGCGCAGCGCCGCCCGCCAGCCCCACCGGCGTCCGGCCGGACTGCGCGACTCACCGGCTCCGGATTCAGCCCACCAGGGTCTTGGTGAGCCACGGCTGATCCGTCAGCCGCCTGTTCTCGTATTCGCGAATCTTGTCGGCGTGTCGAAGCGTGAGGCCGATCTCGTCCAGCCCGTTCAGCAGGCAATACTTGCGAAAGGCGTCGATCTCGAACGGGTGGCTCTGCGAACCGTCCACGGTGCGCACCAATTGCGACTCCAGATCGATCACGAGTTCGAACCCCGGGAACGCCGCGACCTCGTGGAAAAGCCGGTCGACCGCAGACTCGGGCAACACGATCGGCAGCAGCCCGTTCTTGTAGCAGTTGTTGAAGAAGATGTCGGCGAACGACGGTGCGATGACCGCGCGAAAACCGTAGTCTTCGAGCGCCCACGGCGCGTGCTCCCGTGAGGAGCCGCAGCCGAAGTTCTTGCGGGCGAGCAGGATCGACGCACCCTTGAAGCGCGCCTGGTTCAGCGAGAAGTTCGGGTTCAGCGGACGCCGCGAGTTGTCCATGCCGGGCTCGCCGCGGTCCATGTAGCGCCAATCGTCGAACAGGTTCGGGCCGAAGCCCGTACGCTTGACGGACTTGAGGAACTGCTTCGGGATGATCGCGTCGGTGTCGACGTTGGCGCGATCGAGCGGCGCCACCAGCCCGCGATGAACGTTGAACTTTTCCATGCTGTGCCCGTTTCGTTCGCAGCCCTACTTCTTGGCCGCGTTCTGCACCGACTCCCCGGCGCGCTCCATGTCCTTGCCCATGCCGGCGATGGTATTGCACCCGGCCAGCATGGCCCCGAGCAGCATCACCGCCGCGGCAACCGTCAGTTTCCTTGCCATCGTCTTTTCTCCTTCGATTCAGATCCGCCGCACGTCGACGAAATGTCCGGCAATGGCAGCGGCGGCGGCCATCGCAGGCGAGACCAGGTGTGTGCGTCCGCCAGTGCCCTGGCGTCCCTCGAAATTGCGGTTCGACGTGGACGCACAGCGTTCGCCCGGTTCGAGCTTGTCGGCGTTCATCGCCAGGCACATCGAGCACCCCGGCTCGCGCCATTCGAAGCCGGCCTGCCGGAACACCTTGTCCAGCCCCTCGGCCTCGGCCTGCAGCTTCACCTGACCCGATCCGGGAACCACCATCGCGAGTTTCACGCTGGCCGCCTTGCGCCGTCCCCGCGCCACCGCTGCGGCGGCCCGCAGATCCTCGATGCGCGAGTTGGTGCACGAACCGATGAACACCTTGTCGATCCGGATATCGGAGATCGGGGTATTGGGCTGCAGGCCCATGTACAACAGCGCCCGCTCCATGCCTTCTCGCCGCACCGCGTCCTTTTCCTTGTCGGGGTCGGGCACGCGCTCGTCGATGGCGACCACCATTTCCGGGGAAGTGCCCCAGGTGACGTGCGGACGCAGCTGCGTCGCGTCGATGCGCACGACGGCGTCGAAACGGGCACCCGGATCGGAGCGCAGCGTGCGCCAGCGGGCCACCGCGCGATCCCAGTCGGGGCCGGTCGGCGCCATCGGGCGGCCCTTGAGATACGCGATGGTCGTGTCGTCGACGGCGACCATGCCCGCGCGCGCCCCGGCCTCGATGGCCATGTTGCAGACCGTCATCCTGCCTTCCATGGACAGGCCGCGGATCGCCGAACCGCCGAACTCGATCGCGAAGCCCGTGCCCCCAGCGGTGCCGATACGGCCGATGATCGCGAGCACGACGTCCTTGGCGGTGACGCCGCGCGGCAGCGCGCCGTCGACCTCGACCAGCATGCTCTTCATCTTCTTGGCGAGCAGACACTGGGTGGCGAGCACGTGCTCGACCTCCGAGGTGCCGATGCCGAAGGCCAGGCAGGCGAACGCGCCGTGTGTGCTGGTGTGGGAGTCGCCGCAGACCACGGTCATGCCGGGCAGCGTGGCGCCCTGCTCCGGACCGATCACATGGACGATCCCCTGGCGCTTGTCCAGGAACGGGAAATAGGTGGACACGGCGAACTCGCGGATGTTGCGGTCCAGCGTCACCACCTGCTCGCGCGACGTCAGATCCTCGATGCCGTCGATGCCACGCTCCCAGCCGGTGGTGGGGGTGTTGTGGTCCGCGGTGGCGACCACCGACGACGTGCGCCACGGCTTGCGGCCGGCGATCCGCAGCCCCTCGAAGGCCTGCGGGCTGGTGACTTCGTGCACCAGGTGGCGGTCGATGTAGATCAGACTGGTGCCGCCATCCTCGCTGTGCACGAGGTGGTCGTCCCAGAGTTTGTCGTAAAGCGTGCGTGCGAGTAGCGACATGACTCATCCTGCAGGCGACGAAACGCCCGCGACCGGGCCGATCAGGGCCCTTTAAAAAAGAACCTTTAATTATGCCACGAGGGTCAGCGCCCGCGATGCGCCTGCTCGTACAAAGGCATGAACCGCGCGGAGTACATCTCCAGCTCGCGGGTCCTCGATTCGGTCGACGGATGCGTCTTCAGCCATTGCGGCTCCGTGTCGCCGCCTGCACGGGCCATCTTCTGCCACAGGCTGATCGCAGCCCGCGGGTCGTAGCCGGCGCGCGCGGCGAGCTCGACACCGATCCGGTCGGCCTCGCTCTCGTGGACCCGACCGTAAGGCAGGCTCAGGGTTACCTGGTTGACCAGCCGCGCCATGTCGATCGTCCCCTGCCCGGCACCGGGCACCGCGACCGCGCGCTCGACGAACGCCCCGGAGTCGAGCTGTTCGGAGGCACGCTCGCGGGCGTGCTCGCGCAACGCGTGCGCGATCAGGTGACCGAGCACCGCGGCGATCTCGTCGTCCGTCAGTTCGAATTTCGTGATCAGGCCCGAGTAGACCGCGATCTTGCCGCCCGGCATGCACCATGCATTCACCCGATCGGACCGGATCAGGTTGACTTCCCATTTCCAGCCGGGCGCGTCGGGCCGAAAGGCGCCGGTGATCGCGATCAGCCGATCGGCGATCGTCCTCACCCTGCGGGTCATCACCGCGTCGGCGTCGAGCGCCCCATTGTCGCGCTCGATGGCGAGCTCCTCGGCGTAGGCCTGCACCGCCCCGTCGCGAATCTGGGCCTGGGTCACGCGCGTCAACGCGCTCTGCTGCCGGTCCGCGCCGACGACGCCGCCCTTAGTGGCCTCCACCGACCGGCAGCCCATCACCACGACCGCGAGCGACAGCGTCGTCGCGACCAGGACCGCCCTGAACTTCGTCCGCACCCAGTTTCTCCCTGTCGACGCGAGAGCCACGCCGCCCGATCCGCTTCGCCATCCGACGGTGGCGCGACCGCGCCGCCCGTTCACCGGCCGCGGGAAGCGTAATCGAAGCGCCCGGCCAACGCCACCGCCCCGCAGCCCAGCGCCGCGGCGACCGACGCGCCGAGGAACGCCGCATTCGCTCCGATGCCCGCCCAGAGCCAACCCGCGACGATGCCCCCGGAAGCGCCGCCCAACCCATAGCCCAGCGTCACGTACATCGCCTGCGCCCGACCCTGCTCGCGCTCACCGAACCATCGGTGCAGGAGCGCCATCACCGCACTGTGGTGCAGGCCGAAGGTGATCGCGTGCATCAGCTGCGTGACGACGACGACGACGGGTTGCGCTCCCGCCAGGCCGATGAGCGCGAAGCGCAGTGCCGCCACCGCGAGACTCGTCCCCAGCAACGGCAGCGGTCCGAAGCGCTCGAACAGCGGGCGCTGGACCCGGAACAGCACGATCTCCGCGAGCACACCCAGTGTCCAGGCCAGACCGATCAGCGTTTTCGAGTATCCGGCGCGCTCCAGATACAGCGAATAGAAGGCGTAAAGCGCCGCATGCGCGAACAGCATCAGGAAGCAGGATACGAAGAACGCGGCGATTGCCGGTTCTCGCAACCGCCGCCAGACCGGCGGTCCGCGGTCGGCAGCGCGCGCCGGCGGTTCGGGCACCCGCCAGGTCACCGCCAGCAGCAGCGCGCACAGCAGCACCATCACCCAGGTCAGGCGCTGCACCCCCAAAGCATCGAGAAGCGGGCCGGTGAGCGTCACCGCCGCGATGAAGCCGATCGAGCCCCACAGACGCATCCGTCCGTAGCGGCCGGAATCGCCCGCAGCGGTGGCGAGCGCCATCGTCTCGGCGAGCGGCCCCTGCGCGGAGCTGGCGAAGTGATAGAACGCGAGAACGACGGCGAGCCATAGATAGTTCCCGCCGGCGAACCCCAGCAGCGACACCCCGGCCAGCGCGGCCCCCGCACTGATCCGGAGCAGCAGCACGCGATGGCCGAGCCGGTCGGCGAGCGCCCCCCAGAACGGCGGTCCGAAGACCCGCATCATCTGCGGGAGCGCCATGAGCACGCCGATCTGCGCGACCGACATTCCGACGGCCGCGAAGTACAGCGACAGATAGGGCGCGAAGGCACCGACGATCGCGAAGTACGCGAAGAACAGCGCCTTGACGGCGTGCTCCGGGCGATCGGGCCTCACGGGACTCGGACGAGCGTCTCGCTCACGACGAACGCCGGCGGTTGCCGCCGAAGCCCTGGTGCGCCGCGCGACTCAGGGCGCGGTGCCGGGAATCGCCGGGGTGTCGACCCGCACGTCCGCGTTCTGCGCCCGATGGCGCAGCGCGTGGTCCATCAGGACCAGCGCGAGCATCGCCTCGGCGATCGGCGTCGCGCGGATGCCCACGCAAGGATCGTGGCGGCCGAAGGTTTCCACGACGACGGGATTCCCGTCGATGTCGATCGAGCGCCGCGGCGTGCGAATGCTGGAGGTCGGCTTGATCGCGATCGACACGGTGATCGGCTGGCCGGTGGAGATGCCGCCGAGCACCCCGCCCGCATTGTTCGACAGGAAACCCTGCGGCGTCAGCTCGTCACCGTGCTCGGTCCCCTTTTGCGTCACGCTGCGAAAACCCGCCCCGATCTCGACGCCCTTGACCGCATTGATCCCCATCATCGCGTAGGCGATGTCGGCATCGAGCTTGTCGAACAACGGCTCGCCCAGTCCGACCGGCACGCCGTCGGCGACGACGTCGATCCTGGCCCCGCAGGAGTCGCCCGCCTTGCGCAGTTCGTCCATGTAGGACTCGAGCCGCGGGACCAGCTCGTCGTTCGCCGCGAAAAAGGGGTTGCCGTGCACCAGGTCCCAGCTCTTGAACGGGACGTCGATCTCGCCCAGCTGAGACATGAAGCCCCGGATCACCGTGCCGTGCGCGAGCCGCAGCCACTTGCGCGCGATCGCGCCGGCCGCCACCGTCATCGCGGTCAGGCGCGCCGACGACCGACCGCCGCCCCGGTAGTCCCGAAAACCGTACTTGTGCAGATAGGCGTAGTCGGCGTGGCCGGGCCGGAAGGTGCTCGCGATGTTGCCGTAGTCCTTGCTGCGCTGGTCCTCGTTGCGGATCAGCAGGCCGATCGGGGTGCCGGTGGTCCGCCCTTCGAACACACCGGACAGTAGCTCGACCCGGTCCCCCTCCTTGCGCTGCGTCACGTGGCGCGAGGTACCCGGCTTGCGGCGATCCAGGTCGGGCTGGATGTCCGCTTCGGAAAGCTCCATGCCGGGCGGGCAGCCGTCGACGACGCAGCCGATCGCCGGTCCGTGCGATTCGCCGAAGGATGTGACGGTGAAGAGATGCCCGAAGGTGTTTCCGGCCACGGTGTCGCTCGCGAAAACCCGCAGTCTATCGGACTCGGCGCACCGTGGCGCTTTAGCCTCACCCAGGCCCAAGGCCCGGCCCAGGGCCCGGCCCAAGGCCCCGCACAAGGACGGCCGCAACATCCCCGCCGACAAGGCGCCGGACCTGGTATACGACTACACGATCGGACTGGACATGCCCCGCCGCGACCTGCAGCGCGCGATGGGCGACCAGAAGAAACCCTGGGAGATCGGCAAGAGCTTCGACATGTCGGCCCCGATCGGCCCGATCCACCCGGTGAGCCAGGTGGGACACTTCACCGCAGGCGCGATCTGGCTCAAGGTCAACGGCAACCTGAAGCAGAACGCCAACCTGAACCGGATGATCTGGAACGTCGCGGAGCAGATCTCCCAGCTCTCGGATGCCTTCGAGCTGATGTCCGGCGACATCATCTACTCGGGAACGCCCGCGAACGTCGGCCCGGTGGTGCGCGGCGACGTGATCGACTGCCACATCGACCGGCTGCCGACCCTGGGCATCCGCATCGTCTGAAGGACCGACGCCCGGGCGGCTCGCGCTCGCGTCACATCGCGTGCGCGATTCCCTGGGCGAGTCGGTGAATCACGACCTCGCGCGGCATCAGCGCGAGCACCGCATCGAGCGACGGCGTCTGGGTGCGACCGAAGACCAGCAGGCGCGCCGGGATCGCGAACTGCGGCATCTTCAGCTTGTGCTCGGTGATCGTCTGCTTGATCGCTGCCGAGATCGCCTCGCTCGTCCAGTCGATCGTCCCGCAGATGTCGGCAAACCCGCGCAGCGCCGGCCGTGCTTCCGGCTTCAGGTGCTCGGCGAGCTGCTCGGCGTGCAGGTGCGGCTCGGCATAGAACATCGTCGCGAAGTCCGCGAGTTCATTCAGCGTGCCGGCGCGATCCTTCGCGAGCCCGCAGATGGCCGCCAGGTCCATCGCGGCCGCCGCCGGCGCGCCCAGCCCCGCAACGCGCGCCGCGAGCCGGGGTGCGACCAGCGCGGCCAGCCGCGCGTCGTCCATCGCCTTCAGGTAGTGGTTGTTCAGCCAGGCGAGCTTGGCGAAATCGAAGCGCGCGGGCGAGCGGCTGATGTGCGCGCAGTCGAACCATTGAACGAACTGCTCGCGCGAGAACACCTCGTCGTCACCGTGACTCCAGCCCAGCCGTGCGAGGTAGTTGACCACTGCATCCGACAGATACCCGTCCTCGTCGTACTGCATCACCGACACCGCGCCATGTCGCTTGGACAGCTTCTGCCCGTCGGGACCGTGGATCATCGGCACGTGGCCGTACTCGGGAAGCTGTGCCCCCAGCGCCTTGAGGATGTTGATCTGGCGCGGCGTGTTGTTCACGTGGTCGTCGCCGCGGATCACGTGGCTGATCCGCATGTCCCAGTCGTCGACGACCACGCAGAAGTTGTAGGTCGGCGTGCCGTCGGAGCGCGCGATGATCAGATCGTCGAGTTCCTCGTTGGAGACCTCGATGAGGCCCTTGACCATGTCGTTCCAGGCGACGCTGCCGCCCTGGGGGTTGCGAAACCGCACCACCGCAGGCAAGCCCTCGGGCGGCGTCGGCAGTGCCTTGCCCTGCTCCGGGCGCCAGCGCCCGTCGTAGCGGGGTTTCAGTCCGCGTGCCTCCTGATCGGTCCGCATCGCATCGAGCTCTTCCTTCGTGCAGTAGCAGCGGTAGGCGGTGCCCGCCTGCAGCATCTGCGCGATCACCTCCCGATAGCGATCCATGTGCTGCGTCTGGTAGTACGGCCCCTCGTCGTGCGCGAGTCCGAGCCAGGCCATGCCGTCGAGGATTGCTCGCAGCGCCTGCGGCGTCGAGCGCTCCAGGTCGGTGTCCTCGATGCGCAGAATGAAGTCGCCATCGTGGTGACGCGCGAACGCCCACGCGTACAGGGCCGTGCGCGCGCCGCCGATGTGCAGCAAGCCGGTGGGACTGGGCGCGAAGCGCGTGCGAACGCGTCGCACCGAAGAATCGGGATCGCTCATCGGGGATTGGTCATCGTGCGATGGGGCGCGCGAGGTTCAGCCGCACTCCCCCTGATGCCCGCATGCCGTGCAGAACATGCACCCGTCCTTCTTGATGTAGGCGTGCGCGCCGCATGCCGGGCACGCATTGCCCGCCATGATCGGCGTACCCGTGGGTCGCTGTGTCGGGTCCATCCCCTCGGGCACCGCGAGCGCGCCGGCGCCGCCGATCGCGTGCCCTTCCGCGTCGAGCAGCCCCAGGACCTTGTAGCGGTGCAGGATCAGCGCGGCGAGATAGGCGACCGTGCTCGGCCACACCTGCTGGCGCGCCTCTCCGGGCACCTGCGCCCAGAACGAACCGTTCAGCTCGCCGAAGCTCAGCAGTTTGCGCAGCTTCAGACCGATCCAGCTCACATCGACGACGCGCATGTCCAGCGAGAGCAGCTTGCACAGCCCGTCGAGCACGCGAGGGTAGTCGCCGGCAAGCCAGATCGAGTACGGGCGGCGCGAACCGTCGGGCAGCTGCAGCTCCTTCACGCCCAGCACGAAATCGTCGCCGGTCGCCGCGTTGGCGATGTCCGCGGTCCAGGACAGCGTGCCCAGGGGGCCGGACTTGGGCTCGGCCGGGAAGATCATCGCGTCGATCATCGGCGTGGGCTGCTCGTCGATCGCGTCGAACATGCCGAGTTCCTCGCAGCGATAGCGCACGATGTCGGCGAAGGCGGAGACGATGCCGGACTTCCAGACCAGGTCGCCGCCGGGAGGGAACGCGAGCTGCATCGGCTGCTCGTCGCGCGCCTTGGTCAGCGCGTCGAGCTTCAGGCGCAGCCACGCGCGGTCGTTCGAACGCATGTCCATCGACAGCGCCTTGGCGATCGCGCCGAGCCCGCGCGGCTGCTCGTTGCCGTTGACCCAGGTCTCGAACGGAACGCTGTGCGCACCGAGCGTGCCGTCTCGGCGCTGGAAGGCCTCGTCGGTCTGCCCGATGAAGATCGCAAACGACGCCCGGCCGTCCACCGGCTCCACCATGTACGACCACGCCAGGTTCCCCGCGGGCAGGTTCGGTCGACCCGGCCAGCGAAGGGACGCCAGCGCGGGCTGCGGCACCTTGTCCAGGCGCAATCGGCGATTAGGATCGTCCTTCAGGTCCTGCGGCATCGCCGCGGTGGACGACGGCGTCGTCGACAGCACCGAGCCGATCACCGAATTCGGCCGATAGGTCGTGATGCCCTTGAGCCCGGCGCGCCAGGCCTCCAGGTACAGCGCCTTGAAGTCGTCGTACGGGTAGTCCTCGGCGACGTTGACCGTCTTGCTGATCGCCGAGTCGACATACGGCTGCACCGCGGCGCTCATCTGCATGTGGTCGAGCCCGGTGATCTGCATCGCGGACACGAAGTACTCGGGGAGCGACGTGATGTTGCCGCCCATGTGCCGATAGAGCCGATAGGCGAAGTCCTCGACCTCGTACTCCTTGCGGGTGCCGTCCGCCATGCGCTTCTTGCGGGTGTAGGTCCAGGAGAACGCCGGCTCGATCCCGCCCGAGGCATTGCCCGCGAACGCGATCGAGATCGTGCCGGTCGGGGCGATCGACATCAGGTGCGAATTGCGGATGCCATGCTTGCGGATCTTGGCCTTCAGCGCCTGCGGAAGTCGGGACGCAGCATGCGGTTCGGCGAGGTACTTGTCGGCGTCGAACAGCGGAAATGCGCCTTTCTCCTGCGCCAGCGCCACCGACGTCTCGTAGGCCGTGTCGCGCAGCAGTTCCGCGACGTGGGCGGCAGCGGCTCTCGCCTCGTCGCAGTCGTAGCGCAGCTTGAGCATCGTCAGCGCGTTTCCCAGGCCGGTGAAGCCCAGACCGATGCGACGCTTGGCCTTGGCCTCCTTGTCCTGCGCGTCAAGCGGCCACATCGTCAGGTCGAGCACGTTGTCGAGTGCGCGAACCGAGATCGCGGCGACCTTGCGCAGGCGCTCGAGGTCGAGCGCCGGCGACTCGCCGAACGGGTCGGTGACGAAGAGCGTGAGGTTCACGCTGCCCAGGTCGCAGCAGCCGTAGGGCGGCAGGAACTGCTCGCCGCACGGGTTGCTCGCCGCGATCGTCTCGCAGTAGCCGAGGTTGTTGTCCCGGTTGACCTTGTCGATGAAGATCACGCCGGGTTCGGCGTGGTTGTAGGTGGACCGCATGATCTGGTCCCACAGGTCGCGCGCCTGGACGGTCCGGTAAACCCATAGGCTGTCTTCGCGTTTGCGCCCGGCCTCGAAGTCGAACGGCCGCACCTCGTGGACCAGCTCGAACTCGTCGTCCGATTCCACCGCGCGCATGAACTCGTCGGTGACCGCCACCGACGTATTGAAGTTGGTCAGCGAGCCGTCGCGCTTGGCGTGAATGAACTCCTCGACGTCAGGATGGTCCACCCTGAGCACGCCCATCTGTGCACCGCGGCGCGAACCCGCCGACTCCAGCGTCTCGCAGGACTTGTCGTAGACCCGCATGTACGACACCGGCCCCGACGCGCGCGAGTGCGTTCCCTTGACGAAGGCCCCCCGCGGGCGGATCGCGGAGAAGTCGTAGCCGACGCCACCCCCGCGGCGCATCGTCTCGGCGGCTTCCTGCAACGCCGCGTAGATTCCCGGCGTGCCGTCCTCGCCATAGCTCCAGACGGCATCACCGATCGGCTGCACGAAGCAGTTGATCAGCGTGGCCTGCAACTCTGTGCCGGCGGCCGAGTTGATTCGCCCGGCAGGAACGAAGCCGTTCTCCATCGCCCAGAGGAACTCGCCCTCCCAGCGCTTGCGCTCGGCGGGCGCCTCGACCGAGGCCAGCGCACGGGCCACCCTCACGCGGATGTCGTGCGCGCCGGTCTCCTCGCCCTTGGCGTACTTTTCCAGCAGCACGTCGACGGACACTTCCTGCTCCGGCAGGGCGGCGAGGATGTTCTCGATCTTCACGGATTTAGTCTCCAAATGGCGACCGCTGAGCGCGGTGGCTGCGATATTTTTTCGCGTTGATCCGATTGTCTCGCAACGCCGGCACGCCGGACAGCGCGAACGCGCGCGATGACGAAGAATACCGTCGCAGAATTGCTCTGAAATTGACGATGCGCAAGCCTGATCAGCAAATTTGCGTGCCGGGCGAATCCGCTATAATCCGCTGCTTTCAGCCCCCGGGCGGCTAGCTCAGCGGTAGAGCACTGCCTTCACACGGCAGGGGTCGCAGGTTCGAACCCTGCGCCGCCCACCAACAAATCAAGAACTGGCGCGGGTTTCGGAACGATTCGACGAATCGGGAACCGGGAAACCTGCATGCAGCGCCATGACCGCGCAGTGCTCAGGGCACGCCCGCGGCGCGCATTCGGCCGATTCGGGGTGCGGCAAAAAAACCACAATATCTAGTGCCTTCGGCGTCCAAGGCAACGACATATATGGTCGCGCGACCGATCTCGGCTGGCATGCGAAGGCCCCCGATCGGCAATTCGCCCGGCAGCGCTCAGGTCGACAACTTGCGACCCAGCTTCTCCTGGACCGACGCGACCTTGGACTTCAACCGCCCGCCGGGCCCTGCCCGATAGTCGACCTTGATGGTGGTGCTGATCCGGCTGCAGTCGGCGCGCATCGCGTCGAAACAGGCGGTGACGACCGCCATGACCTGCGGCCACTCGCCCTCGATGATCGTGCCCATCGGCGTCAACTGGTAGGGCAAGCCGCTCTTGTCGATGATGTCGAGCGATCGGGCCACGAAGGCGCTGACACTCTCACCGGCCGACAGCGGCGACATGGAAAATTCGAGCAGGACCATCGAAAACTCCTCCGGTGTGTGGACTCCACGATTGTCTCATCGGCGTCGGCCGCACGCAGAGGTATCCTTCGGTCCATGTACGCGCGTTACTTCGGGCTGAACAAGCCGCCCTTCTCGATCGCGCCCGATCCGCGCTACCTCTTCATGAGCGAGCGGCACCGCGAGGCGCTCGCTCACCTGTTGTACGGGGTGCGCGCGGGCGGCGGCTTCGTCGTGCTCACCGGCGAGATCGGCGCCGGCAAGACCACCGTATGCCGCAGCTTTCTGGAGAAGATTCCCGAGCGCTGCGACGTCGCCTACATCTTCAATCCGAAGCTGACCGTCGAAGAACTGCTCGCTTCGGTGTGCGCCGAGTTCGGCATTCCGTGCCGGCACGAGGGCCCGGGCGTGTCGACGGTGAAGGACTATGTCGACGCGCTCAACCAGTACCTGCTGCACACGCACGCGGTCGCTCGCGACAACGTCCTCATCATCGACGAGGCGCAGAGCCTGTCGCCCGACGTGCTCGAGCAGCTGCGGCTGCTGACGAATCTGGAGACCAACGAGCACAAGCTGCTGCAGATCGTGCTGATCGGCCAGCCGGAATTGCGGGCGATGCTCGCCCGGCCCGGGATGGAGCAACTCGCGCAAAGGGTCATCGCGCGGTATCACCTCGACGCGCTTGGCGAAGTCGATACCGCGCGATACGTTCGCCATCGACTGGCGGTCGCAGGCCTGACCCAGTCGGGCCCGTTCGACGACAAGGCCCTGCGGCGCATCTACAGGTATTCGCGCGGTGTGCCGAGGCGCATCAACCTGCTGTGCGACCGCGCGCTGCTGGGCGCGTATGCGAAGGGAAAGACCCGCGTCGACAACCGCACCGTCGACGAGGCTGCGCAGGAGGTGCTGGATCCGCCGGAATTCGCCGCGGCCAGGCGCTCCAGATACGAGCGCGTGGCGCTGGTCGGGCTGGGTCTCGCCGTGGGCGCCGCGCTGGTCGGCGCGCTGACTTTTCGGGCGGATCCCGTCGCAAGTCGAAAGGAGCCGTCCGTCGCGACCGCGGCGAACGTCGCGGCGACCGTAGCGACGTCCAAGACGGCGCCCGCGTCGTCATCCACATCCGAGCCGGCGTCGACATCCTCGTCGAGCTCGCACTCGCCCCCGGTTGCAGCACTCGCAGCGCCCACGGCACAGACCGGGGCGAGCGAATCTGCGAGCGGGTCGACGGACGCGCAGCCGCCGGCCATCGCGAGCGTGCCCCCGCCGCCCGCAGCGCCGGTGTTCGATCTGCCGACCGGATTCGCGACCCTGGTCGGTGCCGAGAGCGAATCCTGGAATGAACTGGCCGGGATCTGGAAGTTGGCGCCGCTCGCGGGCGAGCCTTGCCTGGCCGCGCAGGAACAGCAGATCGGCTGTTATCGCGGGAGCAAGGTCACGCTCGCACTGATCCGGCTGCTGGACCGGCCCGGCGTTCTGACGCTTCGCGACGCGGACAACCGCGCGGCCTACGCGATGCTCAGCGGTCTGAACGAGAAGGTCGCGACCCTTCGAATCGGCGGGATGGCGCAGACCGTCTCGCTGTTGTCGCTCGCCGACTACTGGCGAGGCGAGTTCGCGACCTTCTGGCGCGTACCCCCCGGTTATGCCGGCGCAAGGCCGGGAAGCCGCAACGGACCCACCGCGCAATGGCTTTCCAGGCAGTTGGCGATAGCACGCGGCGAACCGCCACCGGCCAGGTCACGGTTCGACGATGCGACGTTGAAAGACTGGATCCACGCGTTTCAATTGACCCAAGGTTTGCCTTCGGATGGCATCGCCGGTCCCCTCACCCTGATGCAGCTGAACCGCGTGATCGGGATCGACGAGCCGCACTTGGAAGCGGAGAAATAGCCCCGTGTCGCTGATTCTCGACGCCCTGCGCAAGGCCGACTCCGAACGGGAGCGCGGCTCCGTTCCGGGCCTGCACGCGCATCCGCTGCCGGCGCTTCCGGCCGACGCCCCGGCACGCAGCGTGGCGAAGCCCGGGAGGTGGGCCGCGATCGGCGTCGCAGCCGGAATCATCCTGTCGGTGGTCTGGTACGTCGTCGGCCGCGATACGCCGCCTTCGGTCGCCGTAACGGCCCGGTCGCAGGCACCGAGCACGCCGGCGCTGCCGGCCGCCTCGGATGCACCGGCCGCGCCGGCGGCCGCGACCACGACACCACCCGCGCCCGCCGCGTCGGCCTCGTCCTCGGACCAGAGCGCATCCGCACCGCAGCCGACTCCTGCGCCGGCCGTCGCACCGACCCGGCCGACCACGCCGGGCACCCGCACCAGGCCGACCGTCTCACTGCCGGTCGCCGAGCCCGCACCGTGGCCGCAGCCCGAGCGCCGCAAGGCGCCGGAGACATCGCCCGCTGCGAAGCAGGCCGCCACGACGACGCCTGGCGCCGGGTCGAGCGAGCCGGTCCCTGCGACACCCGCGGAACCACCGATCTACGCCCGCGAACAGCTCCCGAAAAACATCCAGGCCGAGTTGCCGCAGCTGACGATCAGCGGTTCGATCTACTCGACGAATGCGCCCGACCGTTCGCTGATCGTCAACGGGCGACTGTTCCGTGAAAATCAGCAACTGACCGCGGACCTCTTGCTGGAACAGATCAGGCAGAAATCCGCGGTCCTCAAGTACAAAGGCTATCGGTTCGAGATCCTGTTCTAGCCGTCCGCTGCGAACGCGGATTCGCGGTCTCGCCGCCGATGGCATTCATGGTTTGCGACGAAGCGAATCGAGGGGCCAGATGGCCCCCTCGTCAACGACGCACGCGCCGCCCATCGTGGAATGTTTCGCACGCCAAAGTGCGGTGGGGCCTGTCGCTCCCGTCGGCGCAGATCGTCGACGATGGGCGCGTAGCACGCCGCTTCTCCTCTTAAGCATCGGCTAAGCCGGCGTGTCCATGATCTGCGAGTGACATTGATACGAAGGAGTCACTCGCATGGCACGTGCCAGGTCCACCAGGTCCACCAGATCCGCTGAATCGGCGAACGCGACCGTTCTCGTTCTGCAAGGCGGCGGCGCGCTCGGGGCCTACCAGGCCGGCGCGTTCGAGGCCATGGCGACCGACGCCAGGCAACCCGGATGGGTCGCAGGCATTTCGATTGGCGCCATCAACGCGGCGCTGATCGCCGGAAACGCCCCCGAGCATCGGGTCGAACGGCTGAAATCGTTCTGGGAACGGGTGACCGCCGCAGTGCCCGGTTCGCCCTGGTCGAGTCCCAACGACCTGGTCCGCAGTTGGATCAACGACTGGAGCGCCGCCTGGTCCGCGTCGTTCGGCCTGCCCGGTTTCTTCAGGCCCCGCATCGGCACGGGCACCCTGTTCGGCGCAGCCGACAACCCGAGCATCTACGACACCGGACCGCTGCGCGACACGCTGCTGGAACTGGTCGATTTCGACCGGCTCAACGACGGATCCACCCGCATGAGCGTCGGCGCGGTCGACGTGCAGAGCGGAAACTTCGCGTACTTCGACAACCGCCACGTCAGGATCCGCCCGGAACACGTGATGGCCAGCGGCGCGCTGCCGCCCGGGTTCCCCGCGATCTCGATCGACGGGAGGATGTACTGGGACGGCGGCATCGTCTCGAACACACCGCTTCGCCACGTGGTGGAGAACCTGAGCACCGCCGAAGCCACGATCTTCCAGGTCGATCTGTTCAGCGCCCGGGGCGAACTGCCGGGCACGCTGGCGCAGGTCGCCGAACGAGAGAAGGACATCCGCTTCTCGAGCCGCACGCGAGCGGTGACCGATGTGCTCCGCGAGCGGCACGAGATGCACCGTCGGATCCGGGCCCTGGCTGCGATGCTGCCCGCGTCCCGTCGTTCCGATTCGAGCGTCCAGGCGTTGCTGGCGGACACGAACGACACCGCGATCACGCTGGTGCATCTGATTCACCGGGACAAGGGCTACGAAACGCAGACCAAGGATTACGAATTCTCGCGCGCATCGATGCTCGAGCACTGGTCGGCCGGCCACAGCGACATGAGCCATTCCCTGCACGCGCTGTCGTCGGCGCCGGACGCCACGCATCCCAACGCCTTCAGAGTCTTCGACTTCAACCCTCACCCGAATCGGGAAACCCAGTCATGAAGCTCGCAGAGGCCCGCCGCACCGCCTGGGCGATGCCGCTGTTCGAGCACGCGGCGGCGCCCGTGGCTCGGCTTCCGGTGCTCGAAGTGACCGGCGGACTGCATCTCGTCACAGACCTCACCCTGGGTCTCGGCCGGGTGGCCTACGACTATCTCACCAAGTCATTCAAAGGAAATGGATCATGAGACTCGACAAGAAAGTTGCCTTCGTCACCGGTGCCGCCAGCGGCATCGGCCGGCGGATCGCCCAGGTATACGCGCAGGCCGGCGCCATCGTGGTCGTGGCTGACCTCGACATGGAGTCCGCCGAAGCCGCCGCGCAGGAACTGCGCGGCACGGGCGCGCGCGCGCTTGCCGTCGCAGTCGACGTGACCGACGAGAGCCAGGTCGATGCGGCAGTCGCACGCACAGTCGAAGAGTTCGGCGGCCTGGACGTGCTCGTCAGCAATGCCGGCATCCAGATCGTCGCCCCGCTCGCGGAGTTCAAGTTCGCCGACTGGAAGAAGCTGCTCGCCGTCCACCTGGACGGCGCCTTTCTCACCTCGCGCGCGGCGATGCGACAGATGATCGCGAGTGGGCGCGGCGGCTCGATGATCTTCATGGGATCGGTGCACTCGAAGGAGGCGTCGGTGCTCAAGGCGCCCTATGTGACCGCCAAGCACGGCCTGGAGGGGTTGACCAAGGTCATCGCCAAGGAGGGCGCGGCCCACAATGTGCGCGCGAACCTGATCTGCCCTGGCTTCGTGCGCACGCCGCTGGTCGACAAGCAGATCCCGGAGCAGGCAAAGGCGCTGGGTCTGAGCGAGGACGACGTGATCAGGAAGGTGATGTTGAAGGAGACCGTCGACGGCGAGTTCACCACGGTCGACGACGTGGCCGCTGCGGCCTTGCTGTTCGCGGCGTTCCCGAGCAACGCGCTGACCGGACAGTCGCTGGTGGTCAGCCACGGTTGGTTCATGCAATGAGGATGTCGGCGAGCGTCCTGCCCCCCGGTTCAACGGAGTTCCGCGGCGCTGCGGCCGAGCGCTCTCGCGGCGCTGCGGTCGGCGCTAGCGACGT
>JAHEDO010000024.1 GCA_024641185.1 Burkholderiaceae bacterium
AGCCGGTTGAACACGTAGCAGGCGGTGTCCTCGACCCCCTTGGCCGTCACCGGCGAGGTGAACTGCTGGAACCGCATGGCGAAGCGCCGCACGCGCGCAGCGAGTTCCGCCGATGCGCCCGACACCGCCCGGCCCAGCAGCGTCTGACGCACGAAGCCGAAGATGGTCGTGTCGGCCGCCCGGCTCCTGCGCGTCGCGCGCGCGACGGCCCAGTCCACGTAGCGGCGGTCCTGTGCCGACGCACGACGCGCGATGTAGGTCCGGTACACCGGCATGCAGGCGGCAACCTCCTCGAGCGCCCGACGCAGCGCGTTCACCGTGTAGTCGCGGGTGCGGCGGTCCGCGCGCGCGATCCGCAGCAGCTCGGTCGAGAGCACGGTGAGCTCAGACGCCAGCGCGCTGCGCATGATCATGCGTTTGCCCTGGTAGGCGATCTCTTCGAAGTCGCCCGACTCGCCGGTGAACACGCGCCAGATCCTGTCGATGCGCGCGCGCGCGCCTGCGTCGACGAACAGGCCGTCGACGACCGCGGCGAAGCGGTAGCCGGTGGTTCCGTGCACCGACCACGATTCTGGGACTCGCTCGTGGCCCGCGGCGATCTTCTCGACCAGCACGTACAACGGCCTCGCGGGCCGTCCGCCCTGCGCGGCCGGCAGCGTCAGGTCGCACCTGCGGGCGTAGGCCCGCTGCAGCCGGTCGAAGTATTCCGCCGGATCCAGAAGCCCGTCGGAGTGGTCGATGCGCACGCCGTCGATCAGCCCACGCGCCGCGAGATCGAGGGTGAGCGCGTGAGTCGCGTCGAACACCTCGGGGTTCTCCATGCGCAACGCGGCGAGATCGTTGATGTCGAAGAAGCGCCGGTAGTTGATCTCGTCGGCGGCCACGCGCCAGTGGGCGAGCCGGTAAGCCTGCCGCTCAAGCAACTCGTGCAGCCCCTCCCTGGCGCGCTCGGCCGGCCCGTTCAGGCCGGCGACGACCTCCCCGATCGCCGCGCCGACGGCCTGGTGCGCCTGCGCGAGGTCCGCCAGGGCCTGCTTGAGCCGGGTCGCGTTGCGCTCGCGCAGTTGCGCGCCCTCCTCGGTGTCGCAGTCCCGCGTCGGCAGATCCGAGAAGCCGGATGCGATTTCGCTCAGCGCATCGGCAAGCGGCGCCCGCGCCTGGCGCGACAGCGCTTTGGCCGCGCGCGCCAGCAGCGGCGCGCTGGTCGCAGGGTCGACCGGCAGCCGATGCTCGTAGTACCAGATCGCGAACATCCCGCGCTGCGGCTCGAACCGCAGCACCAGCTCGCCGCGTGCCAGCACGATGCCGTAGTGATCGCCGAGCGCCGGCACCAGGACCTTGCCGGCCAGATCGACATTCACCGGGTTCCAGTCGATGTCGAACCACGACGCGAAGCGCGAGGACGGTCCGTTCTCGAGCACGTCCATCCAGCGTTCGTTGTCGGCACCGAGCACGCCCATGTGGTTGGGCACCATGTCGAACAGCAGGCCCATCCCGTGTCGCCTGAGCGCCGCCACGAGCCGGTCGAAGCCCGCCGCGCCGCCCAGTTCGGGATTGATCGTCGAGTGGTCGACGATGTCGTAGCCGTGCCCGCTGCCAGGCCGCGCTGCGAGCACCGGCGAGCAGTAGACGTGACTCACGCCCAGCTGCGCCAGGTAAGGGACGATGCTCACCGCGTCGTCGAAGCGGAAGTCCCGGTTCAGCTGCAGCCGATACGTCGCGCGCAGCCGGGACAGCGCAGCAGGCCGCGAGGGATCGATCTCGCCGACCGGTGTCTCGTGAGGTCGCGCGGCGGCGACCGTGCGCGTGATTCTCGAGAAACCCGGGTGTCCGGACAGCAGGTCGACGGACACCGGCAGCTTGCGCCGCCAGTTCGGATGCTCGTCGACCGTGCCCGGCAGGTTCGCCTGCTCGCGCAGCCCCAGAAGGTCCTCGATCTGAACGATCATCACCGCGGAACGCGACGCCGCGACGTAAGCGTGCGCCGCGACCGCCATCTCCTCGCTCAGCGGCTCGCGCGCCGACGCCACCGGGTCGATGCCGGCGCCCAACAGCTGCTCGCGCTGCAGCGCCTCGATCAGGCGAGGCCGGTCCGCATCGCGAGCCTGGCGCTGCGCGTCGTGAATCGCCTCGGTGGGAAAGAGACGCAGGTCCTCGCGCTGATGCAGGTCCTCTCCCGCCCACCAACCGGCCAGGGTCGGCAGGTCGTGAGTGCTGATCGCCGCGAGCGCCTGGTGCGGGTACTGCGCGGGCGGGCGGAAGCCGCCGTCATCGGTGCGCTCGAAGTACATCAGCCGGTAGGAGAGCATAGAGCGCTGCCGCATCGCGTCGCGCACCTCGTCCGCGACGGTGCCCAGATCCTCGCCGATCAGCAGGCACTCGTTGCGGTGGCTCTCGAGCGCGACGATCGCGAGCATCTCGTCGAGGCGATAGTGCACGTAGGCGCCGCTCAGGGCGTCGCCCCCGGGCGGAATCCAGAAAAGGCGCATCAGCCCCATCACGTGGTCGATGCGCAGCGCCCCGGCATGGCGCATGTTCTCGCGAAGCGCGAGCACGAACGGCTCGTAGCCCCGCTCGCGCAGCGACTCCGGGTTCAGCGGCGGCAGTCCCCAGTCCTGGCCCTTCTGGTTGAAGTCGTCGGGTGGCGCGCCGACGCTCGCGCCCAGCGAATAGCAGTCGCGATACGCCCAGGTGTCGGCGCCGGCCCTGTCGACCGACACCGCGAGGTCCATGTACAGACCGACCGGCATGCCCAGCGCGCCGCAGCGCGCCGCGACGCGCTCGAGCTGCAGTGCGGTCTGCCACTGCAGGTACTCGTAGTACTCGACCTGCTGGAGATGCTCGCCTTCGAAGCGCGCAACCTCGGGGCCGCCCGGATCGCGATAGGCCTGCGGCCAGACCGGCCAGCCCCAGATCGACGCATCCGTGTCGTGCAGGTGCCCCTGCAACGCTTCGAACAGCGCGACCGTGCGCAACGCCCGGCCGCGCTCGCGCTGAAAGTCACGGAACGCCTGCGCACGCGCGTCTCCCGCCTCGAGGTGCGCTTCGCGGAAATGCCGGTACACCAGCCGCAGTGCCTCGTCCTTGGCCCGCGCGACGCCCACGTAGTCGACCAGCGGGGCAGCACGCAGCGCGGCGAGCTTCGACTGGAACGGGTCCCCGCGCACCAGCCTTCGCGCCGCGTCGGATTCGCGGAAATCGTCGATCGCTTCGACGTCGAGGTACAGCGTATTCAGCGTGAATCTGGACGACGGGCTGTACGGGCTGCAGTGCGCCGGGTTGTGCGCAAACAGCGCGTGCATCGGATTCAGACCCACGATGCCGGCGCCTCGCGAGCCCGCCTCGTCGACCAGCGTGAGCAGATCGCCGAGATCGCCGATTCCCCAGTTGCGCGCCGATCGCAGCCCGTAGAGCTGCACCGAGAACCCCCAGAGCCGTCCCTCTCCCTCCAGCGAGGCCGGCATCCAGCAGCGCGCCGGCGCGACCACGAGTGTCGTGGCGGCGCCCGGCTGGCCGCCCGGCTCGAGCTGCAGGCGGTGATAACCCTCGGACAGTCGAACCCCGAGGTCGAGCGAACGGGACACGTACGTCTCGCCCGCCGCCTGCCGCTCGCCCAGGCGCGGCATGCCCGCCACGTCACACTGGCCCGATCGCAGCGCGCCGCTCTCGTCGGTGAGCTGCCAGCGCAGCTGCACGCCGTCGAGCCGCGCCGAGAGCACGACCGGGACACTCGCGCTCGCCGCGTCGGCGTCGATCAGCACGATCGGCTCGACCAGCCGCCGGGTCGCCGCGTCCCCCGCCTGAACGAGTGCGCGCTCGATCGACGCGCTCGAATCGACCGCCACGCCGAGCTGGCCGAGCAGTGCGCGAAGCGTCGCGTCCGGGGCGTCGACCCACTTGCCCCAGATGTCGTGATACCCGGTGCCGATCCCGTGCGCTGCGCACAGCCGGTGCAGCGCGTCTTGCGGATCACTCATTGCCGCTGTCCAGCGTGATCCGGATCCCGCCCGGCACCGGCAGCAGCATGCCCTGCGGGTCGGCGCGCAGCCCATGCTCGAACAGGCAGCGTCCGGGCAGCGGCGCCTGCGCCGCGGCACCGCGCAGCTCGGTCGAGCGTCGCGCGCCTTCCTCGGCGTCCCGCGGCAGTGCGATCTGATGGCCGAGCGTGGAACCGTCGCCGAGCGTCCAGTGGACGGTGACCCACGGTCCGTCGACCGAGAACCGGCCGCCCCGCCGCATACCGTCGAACCGTGCAAACAGTTCGTCGCGCCGGATCGCGAGCAGACGGCGCACCAGATCCTCGCGTTCGCGATGCGGCGAGCGCGACCGCTCGGACCAGTCGAGCTTGGAGGCCTCGAAGGTCCGCACGTCGTTCGGATCCGGAATGGCGAGGCGCGCCCGCGGATCGCGGAACGCTTCGAAGCGTCCGAACTCCTCTCGGCGCCCCGCAGACACCGCGGCCGCCAGCTCCGGTCCGAAGTCGCAGAAGAACAGGAACGGCGTCGACGCCGCCCACTCCTCGCCCATGAAGAGCATCGGCACCGCGGGCCCGAGCAGCAGGCTGGCCAGCGCCGCCGGCATCAGCGCGGGATCCGCGAGCGCGTCCAGGCGCTCGCCCAGCGCGCGGTTGCCGACCTGGTCGTGCGTCTGCAGGAAGTCGACGAAGGCCTGCGGCGGCAGCTGTGCGCTGGGTTCACCGCGCTTCTCACCGTCCCTGAACTCCGAGGGTTCGCCCTGATAGACGAACCCCTCCGCGAGGCCGCGTCCGAGGTTCTGCAACGGCTCCTTCGCATAGTCGGCGTAATAGCCGTCGCGCTGGCCGGTCAGCAGCACGTGAAACACGTGGTGCACGTCGTCGTTCCATTGCGCGCTGGCAAGCCGCGCGCGCGCGCCGTCGTCCCTCTTGAGGTAACGCGACTGATTGCGGTCATTCTCGAGCACGACGTGGACGTGGCGTTCGCGGCCGGGCCCGTCGCGCAGCGCGGACGCGATCTCGGTCACGATGTCCGGACTGCTTCGGTCCTCGATCGCATGGACCGCGTCGATGCGCAGGCCGTCGAAGCGGAACTCGTCGACCCAGTACAGCGCGTTGTGCATGTAGAAGTCGCGCACGACGCGGCTCGACGGTCCGTCGAAGTTGATCGCCGCACCCCAGGGGGTGTGACGCGACGGGTCGAAAAACCGCGGCGCATAGGCGTGAAGGTAGTTGCCCTCGGGCCCGAAATGATTGTAGACGACGTCGATCAGCACGCTCAGGCCAAGGGCGTGCGCCTCGTCGACCAGGGCCTTCAGCTCGTCCGGTCCGCCGTAGGCCGCGTCCGGCGCGAACGGCAGCACGCCGTCGTATCCCCACCCGCGGCTCCCCGGAAAGTCGGCAACCGGCATCAGCTCGACGACGGTCACCCCCAGCGCCTTCAGGTCCCGGAGGCGCTCGCGCGCCGCGGCGAACGTGCCCTGCGGCGTGAACGTGCCGATGTGCAGTTCGTAGATCACCGATTCGTGCCAGGGCCGGCCGCGCCATTGCCCGTGCGTCCATTCATAGGCGAGTGGATCGATCAGCACGCTCGCGCCGTGGACGTCGCCCGGGTTGAAGCGCGAGGCCGGGTCCGGAACGGCCAGGCCGTCGGGCAGCCGGTAGCGGTACGCGGTTCCGACGGGCAGCGCCTCGACGGTGCATTGGTGCCAGTCTCCCGCGACCTTCTGCATCGAAACCTGTGTACCCGATGCGGGAGTGCCGGGCGCGGCGGCGTCCGGTCCGATTTCGAGCGTCACCCGTTCGCAGCCAGGCGCCCACAAGCGGAATCGCGTCGAACCGTCGGACAGGCGCTCCGCGCCGAAGGGCATGCGGTGCTGGTATTTCATCGGGGCGCGGCCGGTCGGGTCAGCACGGCCATCGCACGTCCGTCGAGCTCGTAGGTCTGCCCGCCGCCGAACGTCTGCGGCCGAGGTTCGGGGTGCTCACCGACCGTGTCGAACACCAGATGCCACGGCCCGTCGCCCAGCGACGGCACCACGAACGACACCGCGTCGTGATGCCCGTTGAACAGCAGCAGGAAGTCGTCGTCGAGGAGCACTCGACCGCGTCTGTCGACCTCGTTCAACGCACTTCCCGAGTAGTGGACGCCGAGGCAGCGCGCGTGCTCGTGCTCCCATTCCTCGTCGCTCATCTCCTGGCCGTCGGGCCTGAGCCAGCTGAGGTCCTGAACACCGCCTCCGTGCAGCGGACGCCCCTGGAAGAAGTCGCGGCGCCGGAACACCGGGTGCGCGTTGCGCAACGCGATGAGCCTGCGCGTGAAGGCGAGCAGTCGCTGGCGCGGCTCGTCCAGGCTCCAGTCGATCCACGAGAGCTCGTTGTCCTGGCAGTAGGCGTTGTTGTTGCCGAGCTGCGTTCGACCGATCTCGTCGCCGGCCAGAACCATCGGAATGCCCTGCGAGAGCAGCAGGGTCGCCAGCAGGTTTCGCTTCTGGCGTTCGCGCAGATCGAGAACCACGGGGTCGTCGGTCCGCCCCTCGGCGCCGCAGTTCCAGGACAGGTTGTGGGAATGCCCGTCCTGTCCGCCCTCACCGTTGGCCTCGTTGTGCCGGTCGTTGTAGGACACCAGGTCGTGCAGCGTGAAGCCGTCGTGCGAGGTGACGTAATTGATGCTCGCGTACGGCCGCCGCCCGCTGCGCCCGTACAGGTCGCTGGAACCGGTGAAGCGGCGGGCGAACTCGCCGATCAGGCCTCCGTCGCCCTTCCAGTAGGCGCGCATCGCGTCGCGATAGCGGTCGTTCCACTCGACCCAGCCGAGCGGAAAGTTGCCCACCTGGTAGCCGCCGTGACCGAGGTCCCATGGCTCGGCGATCAGCTTGACCCGGTTGAGCACCGGATCCTGGCGGATCACGTCGAAGAATCCGCCGTACTGGTCGACACCTGTCTCCTCGCGCGCGAGCACCGGCGCGAGGTCGAAGCGGAAACCGTCGACGTGCATGTCCTCGACCCAGTAACGCAGCGAATCCATCACGAGCTGCAGCGTCCTGGGGTGCGCCACGTTGACGGTGTTCCCGCAGCCGGTGTAGTCCATGTAGTGGCGCGCGCTTTCACCCGGAAGGCTGTAGTAGGCGGCGTTGTCGATTCCGCGCCAGCTCAATGTGGGCCCGAGCTGATTGCCTTCGCAGGTGTGGTTGTAGACGACGTCGATGATCACCTCGATGCCGGCCGAGTGCAGCGCCTTGACCATCGTCTTGAACTCGGCCGCGCCGCCGCTGGCGCTGTAGCGCGTCTCAGGAGCGAAGAAGCCCAGGGTGCTGTAGCCCCAGTAGTTGTTCAGCCCGCGCTCGACCAGGTGACGATCGTCGACGAACGCGTGCACCGGCATCAGCTCCAGCGTCGTCACGCCCAGCCTGCGGAAATACTCGATGATCGGGCGCGATCCGAGCGCGGCGTAGGTGCCGCGCAATGCCGGCGGCACCTCGGGATGCGTCATCGTGAAACCGCGCACGTTCAGCTCGTAGATCACCGTTTCGTGCATGGGTACCGACGGGTGCCGGTCGTCGCCCCAGCTGAACGCGGCCTCGATGATGCGGCTCTTCGGCATGTAGCGCGCGCTGTCGCGGCGGTCGAACGAGAGGTCCTCGCGGTGGTGGCCGATCGTGTAGCCATAGAGCGCGTCGCTCCAGCGCAGGCGTCCCACGATCTCCTTCGCGTAGGGGTCGATCAGCAGCTTGTTGGGATTGAAGCGCAGCCCCTCCTCGGGCCGATACGGTCCGTGCACGCGATAGCCGTAGACCAGGCCCGGGCGCGCCTCGGGAAGGTAGCCATGCCAGACCTCGTCGGTACATTCGGGCAGCTCGATGCGTTCGAGCTCGCGGCGGCCCGAGTCGTCGAAGATGCACAGCTCGACGCGCTCGGCGCGGCTCGAGAACAGCGCGAAGTTGACGCCCTCGCCGTCCCAGGTCGCGCCGCGCGGATACGGGCGGCCCGGCCAGACCGCCGAAATCGGCCCTTTGCGTGCAGAGCGCGACTTCGACGCCCGTTCAGGATCCATCGTTGCCCCCGCTCCTCGGCCACCACCGGTCGAGCAGCTCGGCCGCGCGATCGCGACTGCCCAGGCCGAACGCGAGCGCCAGCGCGAGCACCAGGCCGGCAAGCACGATCAGGAAGCTCATCCGCACGATGTCGCCGGCCACGTCGACATGGTCCAGGGCGATCAGCACGACGAAAACCAGGATCGCATAGCGCGCGACCCGCCCGAGCATCCCGGCATCCTGGACTCCGACGTTCGCACTGTAGGCCTCGACCGCGTCGGCGACGAAACGCGCGAAGTAGGCGCCGAAGGTGACGATGAGCAGCGCGACGATGACCTTGGGCACGAACAGCACGACCTTGCCGAGCAGATCGGTGATGTACGTGAGGCCCAGACCGTTGAAGGCGATCACCAGTGCCGCCAGTACGACGAGCCAGTAGAGCAGCCCGGCGAGAATGCCGGTCGTGTCGCTGCTCACTCCCCCGCGCTCGAGAAACGCATCGACCCCCGCGCGTTCGGTCACGACGTTGAAGTTCACCGCGCGCAGCGCCTTGGCCGCGGCGAACCTCACCGCCTTGGCGATCAGCCAGCCGGCGAGCAGAACCCCCAGGGCGATCAGGAGCCTGGGTGCGAACTCGCCGACCTGGATCAGGAATGCGCGCACCGGTTCGAACATCAGGTCGACTCGTTCCATCGTTATTCTCCCAAAGCGGGTCGCGACGCCTTACGCCACCCGTCAATCCGCCAGGAGCTCGAGAAGCCCCTGCAGCGGGATGTCGACCCAGGCCGGTCGATTGTTGATCTCGTAGCGCAGTTCGTAGACCGCCTTCTCGATCTCGAAGAGCCCGATCAGCGCCTGCGCCGGCGCCTCGGACGGATACAGCGCACCATCGCGCGCCGCCTGCCAGTAGCCGTCGAGGAAGCTCCTCCGGACCGCGGATTCCCAGGCCGCGGCCTGCGCCGTGAGGTCGTCGGAAGCCGGTTCCTGCTCCGCGGCCGCGCGCAGCGCACTGCATCGCGCATAGCTGAACGAGCGCAGCATTCCGGCCACGTCGCGCAACGGGCTCTGCTTGCGCCTGCGCTCCTCGATCGGACGCTCGGGTTCACCCTCGAAATCGATGATCAGGAAGTCGTTGCGTGCGAGAAGCACCTGCCCCAGATGCAGATCCCCGTGGAGCCGCGACTTGATCAGTGCCCCGTCCAGCTTCGCGCAGCGGTCGATGCGCTCGATGAGCCGGTCACGCGCGGCAAGAACCTCCGCCGCAGCGGCCTTGGCGCCCTCCGGCAGCTTCTCCATTCGCGCCTGCAGGAAATCGAGCGTCTGCTTCGCCTCGCGCCGGACGCCGTCGACCAGCGCGGTCAGCGCGCCGGACTCCATCGGTTCCGCGCCGAAAGCGGCGTCGTCGGAGGGCGTCGCCAGCGCCAGGTGCAGTTGCGCCACCCGTCCGCCGAGCGTGCCGGCGAGTGCCAGATAGGCGCCATGCACGTCCTGCGGCGACGGCTCGCTCGCGGCCCCCCTGCGCTCCTCGATGAAGCGCTGCAGGTAATCGATCGTGAAGGCCCAGCCGTCGCCCTGGTTCGGCACGTAGGCCTGCAGCAGTGCGAGCGTCGTCGGTGTGCCGCTGCCGGATACGTATTCGAGCGCCCCGGCCACCGGTACGCAGTACTCGAACTTCGCCACGGTCGTCAGAAAGCGCCCGACCTCGAACTCCGGATTCACTCCCTCGCCCAGCCGGCGATACGCCTTCAGGAACAGACGGTTGCCGATCGAGACCACTGCGTTGCTGCTATGGCCCGGCCCGCGGCGCACCTCGAGGTCGCCGAGGTCGTCGCCGGCGATCTGCGCGTAGGCGTCGGTAGGCGAAAAGCGGATCGCCCCGTGCGCGCTCTTGAGTTCGCCGCCACGACCGATCGCCTGCGCGAGCGCGCGGCAGAACGACTCGTCGGCGACCGCATCGGCCAGCAATCCGACGTCGGCCTGCTGGCGCACCTTGGCCATGGCCGCGGGTCCCAGCGCCCGCACCGCGGCGTCGTCGCTGTCGCCCCAGACGAGTGCCAGGGGAACGAAGTAGCGCGTGGACACGCCGCCGGCCATCGCGTCGACGAGCGTGAACAGCCAGCCGCTGCCGTCGAGCTTCCAGTGCGCATGATCGAAGAGCGTCGCGCGCTCGGTGGATTCGCTCTTGGCCGCGTACCAGCGCTGGGCCGCGAAAAAGCGCGGCAGCACCTCCACTTCGAGCTGCTCGCGGGTCTTCTCGGCCATCCGGATGCGCCACGGAACGACGCGGTCCCTGAAGAAGCTCGTCCAGCCGTCGAACAGCACGACCAGCGGCAGGTCCTCGGGCGGCAGCCACTCCTCGTGCCACGAAGGCACCTCGACGTCGGCCGACAGTCGGAACCAGTAGAAGCCGTGGGCGGGCAAGGTCAGCAGATACGGCAGGTCACCGATCGGCGGAAACGCGGTGCGACCGAGCATCTCGACGGGAACCAGTCCCTTGTGCCGGCGCAGGTCGAGTTCGACAGGCTGCGCCGAGCGGCCGAGGTTGGCCACGCACAGGATCTTCTCGTCCTCGTACTCGCGCAGGTAGGCCAGCACCTTGCGGTTGCCGGGCGCGAGAAAGCTCAATCGCCCCCGCCCGAAGGCGCGGCTCGTGTGGCGCACCGCCAGCATCCTGCGCATCCAGTTCAGCAGCGACGACGGCTCCCGCAGTTGCGCCTCGACGTTGACCGCTTCGTAGCCGTAGACCGGGTCCATGATCGGCGGCAGGAACAGGCGCTGGGGATCGGCCCGCGAGAAGCCGGCGTTGCGGTCCGGGCTCCACTGCATCGGCGTGCGCACGCCGTTGCGGTCGCCCAGGAAGATGTTGTCGCCCATGCCGATCTCGTCGCCGTAGTAGACGATCGGCGAGCCGGGCATCGACAGCAGCAGGCTGTTCATCAGCTTGATGCGCGCCGGGTCGTTCTCCATCAGCGGCGCCAGGCGCCGGCGGATGCCCAGGTTGATGCGCGCGCGCGGGTCGGCCGCGTACATCTGGTACATGTAGTCGCGCTCGCGGCTGGTCACCATCTCGAGCGTGAGCTCGTCGTGGTTGCGCAGGAAGATCGCCCACTGGCAGTTCGGCGGCACCTCCGGCGTCTGCCGCATGATGTCGACGACCGGGTGGCGGTCCTCCTGGGCGATCGCCATGTACATCCGTGGCATCAGCGGAAAGTGGTACGCCATGTGACACTCGTCGCCGTCGCCGAAGTACTCGCGCACGTCCTCGGGCCACTGGTTGGCCTCCGCGAGGAACAGCTTGCCCTTGTAGCTCGCGTCCAGTCGCTCGCGAATCTTCTTGAGCACCGTGTGCGTCTCGGGCAGGTTCTCGTTGTTGGTGCCCTCGCGCTCGACCAGGTACGGGATCGCGTCCAGGCGGAAGCCGTCCACCCCCATGTCGAGCCAGAAACGCATCGAGCGCAGCACCGCCTTGAGCACGTTCGGGTTGTCGAAATTGAGATCGGGCTGGTGGCTGAAGAAACGGTGCCAGTAATAGGCCTTGGCGACGTCGTCCCAGGCCCAGTTCGACGTCTCGGTATCGGTGAAGATGATCCGCGTGCCCGAGTACTTGTTCGGATCGTCGCTCCAGACGTAGAAGTCGCGCTTGCTCGACCCGGCCGGCGCGCGTCGCGCCGCCTGGAACCACGGATGCTGATCGGAGGTGTGATTGACGACGAGTTCGGTGATCACCCGCAGACCGCGCCGATGCGCCTCGCGCACGAACAGACGGAAGTCGGCCCGAGTGCCGTACTGCGGATGCACGTTGTGGTAGTCGGCGACGTCGTAGCCGTCGTCGCGCAACGGCGAAGGATAGAACGGCAACAGCCACAGCGTGTTGACGCCCAGGTCCTTCACATAGTCGAGCTTGGACGTCAGTCCGGCGAAATCGCCAACGCCGTCCCCGTTCGAGTCGAAGAAGGCCTTGATGTGCAGCTGGTAGATGACCGCGTCCTTGTACCAGAGGACGTCATCTCCCGAGATGTTCGGCTCCGTCGGCATTGCATCGTTCTTATGGTTCTCGCGCGTATCCAATCGAAGCCCCTGTTCCTCAAAGGAAATAGTCGAAATCCTGTTCTCGGCGCACCCGTCGCCGCACGCGGAAGACGTGCGCCGGCACCCGCTGCGGATCGAGCATCACGAAGCCGCGCGCGCCGTGCCACAGGAAGCGCCCGCCGGTGATCAGATCGTGCATCTGGAAGGTGGACCCTTCCTCGACGCCGATCGCCTTCAGGTCGAGATCGATCCAGCCCGAGTGCACGTGGTGCGGATCCAGGTTGACGACGACCACGATGACGTTCTCGCCGTCCGGCGTCGCCTTGGCGTAGCAGATCAGCTGCTCGTTGTCGGTATCGAAGAAGCGCAGGTTCCAGTCCGACTGCAGTGCCGGGTTCTCGCGCCGGATCCGGTTCACGAGCGCGACCAGCCCGCGAAGACTGTCGGGACTGTCGAGGTCCCAGTGGCGCAGCTGGTATTTCTCGGAGTCCAGGTACTCTTCGCCGCCCACGTCGCGGGCCGCGGACTCGGCCAGCTCGTAGGCCGGACCATAGATGCCGTAGTTGGCACAAAGCGTCGCCGCGAGCACCAGACGCGACATGAACACCGGGCGCCCGCCGAACTGCAGCGCCTCGGTCAGGATGTCCGGCGTGTTCGGCCAGGCGTTCGGACGGAAGTACTCTCGCCCCGGCCCCTGGGTGACCTCGGTCAGGTACTCGGTGAGTTCCTCGCGGGTGTTGCGCCAGGCGAAGTAGGTGTACGACTGGTTGAAGCCGAGCTTGGCGAGCCTGTGCATCACCTTGGGCCGCGTGAACGCTTCCGCCAGGAAGATCAGGTCGGGGTACTCGCGCGACAGGTCGCCGATGACCCACTCCCAGAACGGGAAGGCCTTGGTGTGCGGATTGTCGACCCGGAAGATGCGCACGCCCTCGCCGATCCAGAACGCGAACACGCTGCGCAACTCCTTCCACAGGCCGCGCCAGTCGTCGCACTCGAAGTTGAACGGATAGATGTCCTGGTACTTCTTCGGCGGGTTCTCCGCGTATTGCACGCTGCCGTCGGGGCGCCAGCGGAACCAGTCGGGGTGTTCCTTCACGTACGGGTGGTCCGGCGCGCACTGGAACGCGATGTCCAGCGCGATCTCGGCGCCGTGTTCGCCGGCCCGCGCGACCAGGCTGCGGAAGTCGTCCAGCGTGCCCAGCGCCGGGTGCACCGACTTGTGTCCGCCTTCGTCTGAGCCGATGGCCCACGGGCTGCCGACATCGTCGGGACCGGCGATCAGTGCGTTGTTGGGTCCTTTGCGCCGGACGCGGCCGATCGGATGGATCGGCGGCAGATACAGCACGTCGAAGCCGAGTTCGGCCACGTAGGGCAGGCGCGCCTCGCAGTCGCGCAATGTGCCGTGGCGTCCGGGCTCCGCCGAGGCGGAGCGCGGGAACAGTTCATACCAGCTCGAAAAGCGCGCGCGCACCCGATCCACGCGCAGCGGCAACTCGACCGGCCAGTCGGTCTGCATGCTGCGGTCGGGATAGCGCATCGCCAACGCCTTGAACGACTCGTCCAGCGCCGCCACGCGCAGGCTCGCGATGTCGTCCTCGGATTCCAGCATCTTGGCCTGGCGGCGCAGCGCGGTGCGATCGGCGCCCTTGGCGCGTTCGGCGGCCTCCTGGGCGAGGTGCGCACCGACCCGCGAGGCGACCAGGATGTCTGCCGGATCCTCGCGCCGGGCGAACTCCGCGCGCCAGGACAGGAAGTGGTCGACCCAGGCGCAGACCGTGTAGCGATAGCGCCCGGCCGCTCCCGCGACGAATTCACCGAGCCAGCGGTCGTTGCCGGTCGGCGCCATCTCGACCTCGCGCCATGTGCGCTCGCCGTCGCGGCGATGCCGCAGCATCACGCGCAGCACGTCGTGGCCGTCGGTGAAGCAGTCCGCGCGCACGATCACCGCCTCGCCCGTCACCCGCGCAATCGGAAAGCGCCCGCCATCGACGTTCGGCGATACCGCGTCGATGACCGCGCGCACGCGCCCGTCTGCCGGCTTGGCCGTCGTCTTCGCGTCAGCCATCCACGGTGCTCCTGAAGAAGACGACGGACAGTGGCGGCAGCGTGACGCTCACCGAGAAGCGCTGCCCGTGCGCGCCGACCGGCGCGGCCTCGACGCCGCCGAGATTTCCCCAACCGCTGCCGCCGTAGAGCTCGGCATCGCTGTTCAGCGCCTCCTGCCAGAAGCCAGCGCACGGAACGCCGAGCAGATAGTTGGCGCGCGGCAGCGGCGTGAAGTTGCAGACGACGAGCAGCGTCGCGCCCCCGGTTCGCGGCTTGCGCAGGAACGCGATCACGCTCGACTGCGCGTCGGTGCAGTCGATCCACTCGAAGCCCTCCGCGGCATGGTCGACCTCGTGCATCGCGAGCTCGTCACGGTAGAGCCTGTTCAGGTCGGACACCCAGCGCTGCAGCGACGCGTGCTCCGGATGCTCCGTGAGATGCCATTCGAGCTGCCCGTCGTGGGCCCACTCGGCGCGCTGGCCGAACTCGCCGCCCATGAACAGCAGCTTCTTGCCCGGATGCGCCCACATGTATCCGTAGAGCGCGCGCAGGTTCGCGAACTGCTGCCAGCTGTCGCCCGGCATCTTGTTGATCAGCGACCCCTTGCCGTGCACCACTTCGTCGTGCGACAGCGGGAGCACGAAATTCTCGTTGAACGCGTACCAGAGCGAGAAGGTCAGCCGGTCATGGTGAAACTTGCGGAACAGCGGGTCGTCTCGCATGTACGCGAGCGAATCGTGCATCCAGCCCATGTTCCACTTCAGGCCGAAACCCAGGCCGCCCAGATAGGTGGGACGGGACACCATCGGCCAGGCGGTCGACTCCTCGGCGATCGTCATCGTGTCCGGGTGATCGCGATAGACGGCTTCGTTGAGCACGCGCAGGAACTCGACCGCGTCCAGGTTCTCCTTGCCGCCATAGCGGTTGGGGATCCACTCGCCGTCCTTGCGGCCGTAGTCGAGATAAAGCATCGAAGCCACGGCGTCCACGCGCAGGCCATCGATATGGTACCGCTCGAGCCAGAACATCGCCGACGACAGCAGGAACGCACGCACCTCGTCGCGTCCGTAGTTGAAGATCGCCGACCCCCACTCGGGGTGAAAGCCCTGCCTGGGGTCCGCGTGCTCGTACAGGTGCGTGCCGTCGAACTGCGCCAGAGCGTGCGCGTCGGCCGGAAAGTGCGAAGGCACCCAGTCGAGGATCACTCCTATGCCCTTGCGGTGCAGGTGATCGACCAGGTACATGAAGTCCTGCGGCGTGCCATAGCGCGCCGACGGGGCGAAGTACGCCGTCGTCTGGTAGCCCCAGGAGCCGTAGAAGGGGTGCTCGGTGATCGGCAGCAGTTCGACGTGCGTGAATCCCGTCTGCAGCACGTAATCGGCGAGTTCATGGGCGAACTCCCGATAGCTGAGAAACGAGCCGTCCGGCTTGCGACGCCACGAACCCGAGTGCACCTCGTAGATCGACAATGGGGCATCGAGTCGGTTGCGCGCGGCACGCGAGCCCATCCAGTCGCCGTCGCCCCATTCGTAATCGAGCGACCAGGCGCGCGAACCGGTGGCCGGCGGGTGCTCGCAGTAGAAGGCGAACGGATCGCACTTGTCGGCGACCTCTACGTCCGCGTTCGAGACGATCCGGTACTTGTACGCGTGGCCCCGACGCACCGCGTCGACCTGGCCCTGCCAGATGCCGGAGCCGTCGGCGCGGGGTTCCAGCCGGTCCGCCTGCGGCGACCAGTCGTTGAATTCGCCGATCACCGATACGGAGCGCGCGTTCGGCGCCCAGACGGCGAACTTCGCGCCGTTGCCGTCGGCCTTCAAATGGCAGCCGAGTTCCTCATGAAGGCGGCCGTGCGTGCCTTCCCGGAATAGATAGATGTCGTGGTCGGTCAACACGTGGTTTGTGGTCCGTTGCTGGTGCGGCCCTCGGGGGGCCGAACGACCGAATGCCGACGCTTGTCGCGAAGGCAGACGAACCCAGGGAAATCACCCGTTTGCGGGCGTTTCCGTCAAACCCAGCGTAGCACAACGCTATCTCGCTGATTTTTCGCTACTTGCCGGAGAGGGTTTCCTTCTCCATCAGGATGAAGGTGTTGTACGCGTTGATCCGGTTGGCGCCCTCGAACGCCGGCAAGTCCTTGAAGCGCGACCAGTCGGTGCGGCGGTAGGCTTCCTCGAAGCTCGCCATTTCCTCGACGGCCCGCCCCATCGCGCGACGCAGGTAGACGAGATAGTCTCGCGTCAGCGCGAGGTCACGAGCCGCATCGGTCGATGCCGGCCCGTGGCCGCCGACCATGATGCGCGGGTCGAGCGTGATCAGTCGCTCGATCGATGCGAGCCAGCCCTTGCTGTCCGCGTCACCGACGAAGGGGATGCGTCCCGCGAACATCAGGTCGCCCGCGAACAGCACACCCTCCTCCTGGACGAGCATCATCAGATCCTCGGGCGTGTGCGCCGGTCCGACGACGAAGATGCGGAATGTCAGCCCACCGAGCCGGAAGCTGGTATCCCCGTCGATGTAGAAATCCGGCGCGATCACCCGCGTCGTCTCGTCGACCCATGGCTCCAGCGAATTGCGGCGTTCCTCGAGCCGCCGCTGCGGTGCGTCGGTCGCGAGATAGTCGCGCACGAGCCGGTGCGCCCAGACCTCCGCCCCCGCGTCCTTGAAGGCCTGCAGGCCATAGAAATGATCCGAGTGATAGTGGCTGATGATCACCCGGCGTACCGGCTTGGACGTGATGGCGCGGATGCTGCGCAGCAGTTCCGCGCCGAGCGGCGGCGTGCCGAGCACGTCGAACACCACCACACCGTCGTCGGTGACGACGAATCCGGCGTTCGAGTTGTAGCCGTTGTTCGAGGTCGAGACCATGCCCGACTCGCCCTGCACGAAATACACCCTGGGCGTGAGCTGCTGCGGCGTGACCTTGACGGTGAGCGGCGCGTAGTCGGGCTGCGCCGCGTGGCTTTGGCCGAACAGCCCTGCGATCAGGGCCGCACCGACGAACTGCGCCGCCGCGAGCCAGCGAAACGCGCTCACAGTTCGATGTCTGCCTGGATCGCCTTGACACCCGCCTTCGCGCAGTCTTCGTCCGCGTCGCCGCCGGGTGCTCCCGAGACGCCGATCGCGCCGACCGTCGCGCCGGCCGCTTCGATCGGCAGTCCACCGCCCGCTGCGAGCACACGCGGCAAGGCGCGGATCCCGCTCATCGGACGCCCGGACTGCGTCTCCAGCGCCAGCACGGACGTCGCGATCCGGAACGACGCCGCGGTCCAGGCCTTGTTCGCGGCCATGTCGACGGTGTGCGCGCCGCCGAAGCGGTCGCGAAGAAAGACCTGCGTCACACCACCGCGATCGACCACCGCGACACCGACCTGGTAACCCTTGCCGCGGCAGTATTCGAGCGCGGCGCGCGCCGCCTTGTACGCGATCTCGGGGGTGAGACTGTTCGTCGTGACCAGGGCGTCGGCGGCCCGCGCGGCCGGCGACGCGGCGAGCGAAACCGCCAGGCCGAACGCGACAAGTGCGCGGCGCGGCAACCAAGCAAGACTTGAAGCACTCATTCGAGCACTCATGGCAGTTCTCCGTCCGATGTTGACGACTCTCCAGCGATCGCCGCGGCTCGCCGCGTTCATCCGGCGAGACCCGCGTTGCCCTCGACGCCGACCAGTTTCGGCAGGTTCAGCCTGCGCGGCGCGATCGTGCCCTTGGCCTTCAGCCAGCCCTCGACCACATCCCAGATCGGCTCGCCCGTCGCGCCCTCCGCGACCGGCGCCCAGCCAGCCACCTTGTAGGTGCGGGTCGGCACGATCGGCTCGCCGTTCAGGCGCATGTCGAGGATCCGGCGCCCCATCTCCGCGTTCGGTTCGCAGGTGTAGGTCAGCCCGCCAACGCGCACCATGTCTCCACCCTGCTGGTAGTACGGATCCGGGTTGAACAGATTGTCGCAGACGTCCTCGAGCACGGTCTTGATGAACTCGCCGGTCATGTCGACGAGCGTCGTGTAGGGATAGGTGATCGCGGTCTGGTCCATCAGGTGCTCGCGCGTGATCGCCTGGCCCGGGAGCACGCTCGTTCCCCAGCGAAAACCCGGCGAGAACGCGATCTGCGCACCCTTCACCTCCATCAGCGCGTCCAGGATCAGCTGGTCGAAGGTGCCGTTGAAATTCCCGCGCCGATACAGCAGCCCGTCGGTCACCGCCAGCTTCTCCTCGAGCTTCGCCTTGTAGGGCGCGCGCACCCCGTCGATCAGCGCCTGCATCTCGGGGTCGGCCGGCAGGATGTTGGCGAACACCGGCAGCAGCCGATAGCGGTAGTCCGCGACCTTGCCGCCCCTGACGTCGAGGTCCAGCACGCCGAGGAACTTGCCGTTGGAGCCGGCGTTGGTCACCAGCGTCCTGCCCTTCGCGTTCGCGACGATCACCGGCTGCGGCACGCCGTCATGCGTGTGTCCCCCGAGGATCGCGTCGATGCCGGTGACCCGGTTCGCCATCTTCAGGTCGACGTCCATGCCGTTGTGCGACAGCACGACCACCACCTGCGCGCCCTTGGCGCGCGCCTCGTCGACCATCTTCTGCATCCGTTGCTCCTGGATGCCGAAGGTCCAGTCCGGGGTCATGTAGCGCGGATTGGCGATCGGGGTGTAGGGGAAGGCCTGGCCGACCACCGCCACCGCCACGCCGTTGACCGAACGGATCTCGTAGGGCTTGAACACCGGGTCCTCGAAGTCGGTGGTCCTGACGTTCTGCGCGAGGAACTCGATCTTGCCCTTGAAGTCCTTGCCGATGATCTCCTTGACCCGCGCCGCGCCGAGCGTGAACTCCCAGTGCGCCGCCATCATGTCGACGCCGAGCAGCTTGCACGCGTCGACCATGTCCTGGCCGTTGGTCCACAGCGCCGTGGCCGAGCCCTGCCAGGTGTCGCCCCCGTCGAGCAGCAGCGCGCCCGGGCGCGAGGCGCGCAGGCGCTTGACCAGCGTGGCCAGGTGCGCGAACCCGCCGACCTTGCCGTAGGTGCGCGCCGCCTGCTCGAAGTCCAGGTAGGTGAAGGCGTGGGCCTGCGCGCTGCCCGGCTTGATGCCGTAGGCCTTGAGCAGGTGCTCGCCGACCAGGTGCGGCGCCTTGCCGTTCGCGCCTGCCACGCCGATGTTCACGCTCGGTTCGCGGAAGTGGATCGGCGTCAGCTGCGCGTGGCAGTCGGTGAAGTGCAGCAGGCTGACGCTGCCGAAGCGCGGGATGTCGTACATCGCCTCGCCCGCCGCGCCGGCGCCCGCGCCGTCGGTGGGCCCGATGCCCGCGCAGCCGGCGAGCGGCAGGCCCGCCGCCGAGGCGGATGCCAGCAGTTGAAGGAATTCGCGTCGGTCCATGTCGTTCAATCGCAGGTCGCGGCGGCATTGGCCGTCACGACGATGAGCGCGCCGCCGTGTCGGGCCGACCCACGCCCCGACGGCGAGCGTCGACGCCGGCAGGAGCGGGCCCGAAGCGGCGGGCGCGGAAAGGAAAAGAGCGGCGCGTCCGAGGCCGCCGTCACTTGTTGACGGGCGACTCCGGGTCCAGAAGCAGCGCCACGAGGTC
>JAHEDO010000222.1 GCA_024641185.1 Burkholderiaceae bacterium
AATCCGCTCGCCACGATCCTGTCGTCGGCGATGCTGCTGCGCTATTCGCTGAACCAGGAAGAGGCGGCGGCGCGTGTCGAGCGTGCGGTGCGCAAGGTGCTCGCGCAGGGGCTGCGGACCGCCGACATCGCCGAGCCGGGCAAGCGAACGGTCGGGACGGGCGAGATGGGCGACGCGGTGCTTGCCGCGTTGTAGGGACGGAATCGGCGTCGCCCGGCGGGCGGCGCGCAAGGTCGCGCGGGCCGTCGAGCGGCGCGACACGGGAGCGAGCGATGATGAAGGTCGGGATGGTGGGCTGGCGCGGCATGGTCGGCTCCGTGCTGATGCAGCGCATGCGCGAGGAGAACGACTTCGCGCTGATCGAGCCGGTGTTCTTCAGCACATCGAACGTGGGCGGCCCGGCGCCGCTCGGCGGCGAGCCGCTCCAGGACGCGATGTCGATCGACGCGCTGAGGAAGATGGACACGATCGTCACCTGCCAGGGAGGCGACTACACCACCGAGGTCTTCGGCAGGCTGCGCTCCGCCGGCTGGAGCGGCTACTGGATCGATGCGGCGTCCACCCTGCGGATGAAGGACGGCGCCGTCATCATCCTGGACCCCGTCAATCTCGGCGTGATCAGGGAAGCGCTCGCGCGTGGCGTGAGGGACTTCATCGGCGGCAACTGCACGGTCAGCCTGATGATGATGGGGTTGAACGGCCTGTTGCGCGAGGGCCTGGTCGAGTGGATCAGCGCGATGACCTACCAGGCCGCATCCGGGGCCGGGGCGCAGAACATGCGCGAGCTGATCGCCCAGATGGGCGCCATCCACGGATCGGTGGCGCCACTGCTGGCCGATCCGTCGTCGGCGATCCTGGAGATCGACCGCCGCGTGGTCGAGACGATGCGCGCCGGATCCTTCCCCACGGAGAACTTCGGAGTGCCGCTGGCCGGCAGCCTGATTCCGTGGATCGACAAGGACCTGGGCGGCGGTACGTCGCGCGAGGAATGGAAGGGCGATGCCGAGTGCAACAAGATCCTCGGCTTGCCGGCCTCGGGACCGGGGCACATCCCGGTCGAGAGCATCTGCGTGCGCATCGGCGCCATGCGCTGTCACAGTCAGGCGCTGACCATAAAGATGGCGCGCGACGTGCCGCTGGCCGACGTGGAGGAACTCATCGGAAGCGCCAATCCCTGGGTGCGGCTGGTCCCGAACGATCGGGAGTCGAGCATCCGCGGGCTGACGCCGACCGCGGTCACGGGTACGATGCAGGTGCCGGTCGGCCGGTTGCGCAAGTTGTCGATGGGTCCGGAATACCTCGGCGCCTTCACTGTCGGCGACCAGTTGTTGTGGGGCGCGGCGGAGCCGCTGCGGCGGATGCTCCGGATCCTGCTCGATTGAGCTTCCTCCCGGCGGGTGGCTCGCGCCGCCCATCGTGTCGCGCTTGTGTCGAAGGGGGCGTGTGCAGCAGAAGTAAGGGACAGTCTGAGCTTGCGAAGGTAAGTGTCTGATGCTAGGCTCATTTCACACAACGGTAGCCCCGGGGATAAGCGTGACTGCTGGGAAAGAACCCATAGTTTCAAATCCGCCTCACTTCAGCCCCAAACGAATCGCAGCCGCAGTCGCGCTGGCCCTGGTCGCCGGGAGCGGTTCGGCGTGGGCCGCAGGGCTCGGGCGCCTCACGGTGCAGTCCGCCCTGGGTCAGCCGCTGCGCGCAGAGGTCGAGATCACCGCAATGTCGCCCGCGGAGGCGTCCTCGCTGAACGCAAGGCTCGCGGATCCGGCGGCGTTCCGCCAGGCGGGGCTCGAGTTCAATCCGGCGCTGCGTGGGCTGCGATTCGCCATCGAGCGGCGCGGCACTGGCCGCCCGATCGTCCGGATCACCTCGACCCAACCGCTCAACGAGCCCTTCGTCGACCTGATGGTCGAACTGAACTGGGCGGCGGGCAAGTTCGTGCGCGAGTACACCTTCCTGCTGGATCCGCCGGAGTTGCGGATCGCGGGTCGGGACGTGGTCGACGGTGGGCAAAGTCAGTTGGTCCAGGCGGTGACGCCCGCCGAGGCGAGCAAGCCCGTCGAGTCCACATCCGCTGCGCCCGCTGCAGCCGCGCCGGCGGCAGAGCGTCCCCGTGCGGCGCCTCCCGCCGCGCCGGCTGCGCGTCCCGCCGCTGCGGGGACCGCGGCAACATCACCGTCGTCGGTGGACGTGAAGACCGGCGACACGCTGACCGCGATCGCGACCCGGGCCGGCTACGAGGGTGTCTCGCTCGATCAGGCGCTGATCTCCATCTACCAGGCCAATCCCGCGGCATTCTTCGGCAGCGTTCACCAGCTGAAGGCTGGAAGCACGCTGTCGGTGCCTGATCGCCAGGCGATGGCGGCCGTCGATCCGGTTCAGGCGCGCGAGCAGATTCGCGTGCAGACGCGCGACTTCAACGAATACCGGTCGCGCCTCGCCGAGAGCGCGCGATCCGTCACGGCGGAAAAGGCCGGGCAGTCGGTCGCCGGAAGTGTCACCGCCAAGGTCGAAGACAAGGGCGCCCCGACGCCGAGCAGCGATCAGTTGCGCCTGTCCAAGTCCGGGCCGGAGGCCGCTGGCGCTGGCGCTGGCGCGGCGGCGACCGGGACCGCCGCATCGAAGTCCGGCGCCGCGGTCGAGCAGAGCGTCGCGCGCGACGCCGCGCTTCGCGAGTCGCAGTCCAGGGTCGCCGAGCTCGAGAAGAACGTCGGCGACCTGCAACGGCTGCTCGAACTGAAGAATAGTCAGCTCGCGGAACTGCAGAAGCAGGTCGCCGCGAGCAAGGCTGCGGACACGGCAGCGACCGGAACGATCGCCAAGGCCGACGCCGTTCCGGCGACGCCGCAGGCGCAGGCGCCGGCGCCGGAACCCGCGGTGACGCCGGCCCAGACACCGGCAGCCGCTGCGCCCGCAGACGCGCCGGCAGAAACCGCCAAGCCCGAAGTGGCTTCGCCGGTTGCCGCCACTCCCGCGCCGGCACCCGCGCCCGTCGAGGCGCCCAAGCCCGCGCCGGTCGCGGCGTCCGCGCCGGCCTCGGAGCCGAGCTTCGTCGAAGACCTGATGTCCAACCCGCTGATGCTCCCCGGGCTCGGCGCGATACTGGCACTGGGCGCCGGCTACGGCTGGTACGCGATGCGTCGCCGCCGCAAGGTGGAGAAGTTCGAGGACAGCCTCATCGCGGCCGAAGGCTTTTCGACCAATTCGCTGTTCGGCTCCACGGGCGGTCAGAACGTCGACACCACGAGCAACGTGTTCAGTTCGAGCACCAAGGACAGCGGTGTCGATGTCCATTCGACGGAAGTCGATCCGATCGCGGAAGCCGAGGTCTACATCGCGTACGGCAGGGAGGCGCAGGCCGAGGAGATCCTCAAGGAAGCGCTTCGCCGTCAGCCCGAGCGCCAGGCGATTCGCGCCAAGCTGCTCGAGATCTATTCCGGCCGCAAGGACGTCGAGGCGTTCAACCGCGTCGCCGGCGAGATGCATCGTGCGACCGGCGGGCAGAACGAGGAGTGGGCCAAGGTCGTGACCATGGGCCTGGCGCTCGATTCGGAAAATCCGCTCTACACCGGGTTGGCGCCCGCCGCGAGCGCGGAGTCCGAGGCGCAGGCGACCGATGAACCGGAGCAGGCCGGCCTCACCGACGCGGTCGGAACCGAGGCAGCTGCCCCGGAGCCCGAGCCCGAGGCCGAGCAGGAGAAGGCGGAAGGCGCGGTCGACTTCGGGGTGCTCGAGGGGACCGCGGTGTCGTTCGCCGAGACCCGCCCTCTGGCCGATGACGAGCCGAAACGCGACGCGTCCGCGGAAGAAGAAACCCAGTCGCTGGACTTCGACCTCGACCTCGACACCACGGTCGGCAAGGCCGGCGGAATGCTTGCCGACGCGCGCGAAGGGGATGGCGAGGAGACCAGCGAGCTCGAGCGCGCCGTCGAGGGCAAGTTCGACCTGCCGTCGCTGGATCTCACTCAGACCGGTGGCACTGCCGATGCGCCACGCGAGGACGCGTCGATCAAGGAGCTCGACGACCTGAACATCGATCTTCCGGCGCTCGAGGGCCTGAGCGAGACCGTGGCGCCCCGCGCGGGCGCGGGCCCGGCCCAGGCGCACGCGCAGGCGCAGGTAAACGAGTACGAGACGGATCTCGCTTCGATCGGGCTCGACCTCGAGCCGGCGCCGGCCGCGTCGAGCCAGGACGGCATCAAGTGGCAGGAGATGGCCACCAAGCTCGACCTGGCTTCCGCCTACGAGGAGATCGGCGACAAGGAGGGCGCGCGCGAACTCCTGGAAGAGGTCGTAAAGGGCGGCGACGGCGATCAGCAGCAGAAGGCACGCTCGATGCTTTCGAAGATCGTCTGATTCGCCTCCGGCGAAGACCCACGGGGAAGCGCAGCTTCCCCGTTTTTGTTCGTGGACCCGATGCGCGTGGCACTCAGACTCGCCTACGACGGCGGCGATTTCACCGGCTGGCAGACGCAGCCCGCGGGCACAGCCGTCCAGGACGCGGTGCAGTCGGCGCTCGGGCGCATCGCGGGTCATCCGGTGACGACGATCTGCGCGGGCCGCACCGACGCCGGGGTCCATGGGCTCGCGCAGGTCGTGCACTTCGACACGGTGGCCGAGCGGCCGGCGAGCGCCTGGCTGCGCGGCGTCAACGCGCATCTGCCCGCCGGCGTCGCGATTCAGCATTGCCGTGAGGTCGACGATGCGTTCAGCGCGCGCTACAGCGCGCTGCGTCGGGCCTACAGCTACCTGATCTACCGTGGCGCGAGTCGCCATCCGCTCTATGCCTCGCGTGCCGGATGGGTCTTCCGGGATCTGGACTTGGCGCGGATGGCCCGCTCCGCGGGCGCGCTGGTGGGAACGCACGACTTCTCCTCGTTTCGTTCCGCTCAGTGCCAGGCGGCCACACCCGTGCGCACCGTCGAACGGATCGAGATCCGGGAGCGCGGACCCCTGGTCGTGATCGACCTGCGGGCCAATGCCTTCCTGCACCACATGGTGCGCAACATCGTCGGCGCGCTCGCCTGGATCGGGACGGGGCGACGCGACGAGCAATGGCTCGGCGAACTGCTGGAGAAGCGCGATCGCAGGCTCGGCGCTCCCACCTTCGCGTCGCAGGGGCTCTACCTGACGGGCGTCAAATACCCGCCGCAGTACGATATCGGATCCTGGCCACCGGCAAGCCCGCCGCTCGCGGGAGTCTGAATCATGCGAACCCGGATCAAGTTCTGCGGTCTTGTGAGGCCGGAAGACGTCGACAC
>JAHEDO010000223.1 GCA_024641185.1 Burkholderiaceae bacterium
CACCTCGATCTGGTTGACCACCTCGTCGACCGCGAACAGCGCCCACGCGTCGAGTTCCGCCCGCTCCCGTTCCTCCTCGCTGGGAACGGCGCCCGAGAGCGTCACCACGCCGTCGTGGCAGCTCACCGTGATCTGATCGTGCCGCACCACCGGGTCGATCTCGTAGACCAGTCCCAGTGCGTCGATCACTTCGCCGTCGTTGTCCTCCTCGGGCGGATCCACCCGCAGCGAGTTGATCACGTCGCGGCATCCCGGCGTCCACCATGCGAGAACGCCGACGAGGCGCTTGTGGGAGAGGCTGATCACCGTTCCCTCAGCCGTGACCACCCCGTCGTCGATCGCCACCTCGATCGAACCGGCGCCGGCGCCCGGCAGGTCGCGCAGCGTCTCCGCGCGCCCCTTCACCTGCACTGTCATCGAGCAATCCCGAAACTCCGCCTCGGCGAGCAGAAACGCGCACAGCGCGTCGCGAATCTCGCCGTCGCTCCGGCGCTCCGCGGGGGCGACGTGAAGACGGTCGACCACGCCGCGCACGCCCTCGATCGCCGCGGCCACCCGCATCGCACGCTTCTTGGCGGCGACGCTCTCGACTTCGCCTTCCAGCACGACGCCCCCGGCGGAAACACTCACGCCGACCGGATAGCGGTGCAGGTTCACGCGCGGCTCGTTCTCGAGCACCGCGCGAACCTGCTTCACGATTGAATCCTCGGTAGTCGTCATCGATCCCCCCTCTCTGGTTCCGTTCTCTGAGATGCTAACGCAACGGGGCCCCGCGAGGCCAATGCACCGGCGGTCGCCCCGGCGGCAGTGGCCGGCACGCGCCGACCTCGCCCTGTTCGCACGGCACGGATGCGCGGAGAGCCCGCCGGCTGCGGCTATCATCGGAAACGTGCGCCCTGAAGGCGCGCATACGCCGAAGGACGAATCGCGATGACCAATTCGACGCCCCACCCCCGCCTGCACGGAAAAGTCGCGGTCGTCACCGGCGCGGGCTCACGCGCGGACGGCATCGGCAACGGCCGTGCCACGGCGGTGCTGCTGGCCCGCCACGGCGCGAAAGTGGCGCTGCTCGACACGCAGATGGCCTGGGTCGAGAGGACCCGCGAGATGATCGACGCGGAGGGTGGTGAGTCGATCGTCGTTTCCTGCGACGTCAGCCGGACCGAGCAATGCGAAGCCGCCGTCGAGACGACCGTGGCACGCTGGGGGCGCCTGGACATCCTGGTGAACAACGTCGGTGTTTCGGGCCCCGCGGGAACGGCGGTCGATCTCGACCTCGCCGCCTGGGACCAGGCGCTGCGGGTGAACGTCACCTCGATGATGCTGATGGCGCGTTTCGCGATTCCGCAGATGCGCAAGCTCGGCGCAGGCGCGATCGTCAATCTCGCGTCGGTCGCCGGGCTGCTGGGCGGCCACCACGCGCTGCTCTACCCGACCTCCAAGGGCGCCGTGGTGAACATGACCCGCGCGATGGCCGCGCAGCACGGCGCCGAGGGCATCCGGGTGAACTGCGTGGCGCCCGGCATGGTCTACACGCCGATGGTCTACTCGCGCGGCATGTCCGAGCAGATGCGCGAGGCGCGCAAGAACCGTTCATTGCTGAAGACCGAAGGCACCGGCTGGGATGTCGGCGAAGCGGTGCTCTACCTGGTCAGCGACGAGGCGCGATGGGTCACCGGCGTCGTGCTCCCGGTCGACGCCGGCGCCACCGCGGGGACCGGCTCGATGCCGGTGCCACCGAGCCCGGCGAATCCGCCCGCGGCCGTCTGACAAACCAAACTTCAACGGAGACACCCTTGCCACGACTCGACCTGCTGCCCCCGAGCCCCGACAACCCCGAGACCGCCGCGATGTTCGCGGAGGTCAGAGCGCGCGGCATCGAGATCCCCAATCTGTACCGCGTCCTCGGCCACGCGCCGGGCATGCTGCGCGCCTGGCTGGACTTCGCCTGGCCACTGCGGCTCCAGGCGACGACGCCGCGCGCCCTGCGCGAGCTCCTGATCCTGCGCGGCGCGCAGCGTTCGAAGGTCGAATACGAATGGGTGCACCATGTGCCGATGGCGCTCGCCGCCGGGGTACCACAGGCAAAGATCGACGCACTCGCGGCGTGGCCCGGATCCGCGTTGTTCGACGACACGGAGCGCGCGGTGCTCAGGCTCGCCGACGAAGTCACTGACGGCCCCGGAGCATCGGCGGAGTGCATGGAAGCGCTCAAACGCCACTTCGCGCCGTCCGAGGTCGTCGAGCTGGTGCTGACGGCGAGCTTCTACGTCTGCGTCGGGCGAATGCTGAGATCGATGGACGTCGAGCTCGAGCGCAGGTAACCCGGTGCTCGGCGACCCGGGTGGCGACGGTGTGCGACACGCGCAGCGCGCTCCCCGGACCGCCCTGAGACTTGTTTTCCCATGAAACGGAGGATAGCGATGAACCCCGACGACCACAGCGCGATCGAACAGACGATCCAGACCTACTTCGACGGCCTGTACGAGGGCGATGCCGACAAGCTCGGCAGCGTCTTTGCCGAGACCAGCGCGCTCACCTGGGAGCAGGACGGCAAGGTCTCGGTGCTGCCGCGCGACCAGTGGCTCGACGCAGTCCGCAAGCGCCCCTCGTCGAAGGCCCGGGGCCTGCCAAGAGAAGACGCCATCCTGCAGATCGATCAGTCCGGCCCGACGACCGCTTTCGTGAAGGTCAAGTGCCAGATTCCGCCGCGCTATTTCACCGACTACCTGAGCCTTCTCAAGGTCGGCGGCAAATGGGTGATCGTGCAGAAGATCTACGCGACGCAGGTGCGCGAGTAGGTGCGCCGCGAAGCGCCCGAGCTCGAGGTCGTGATCGAAGTGTCGCGCGGCAGCTTCCTGAAGCGCGGTTCGACCGGGCACATCGATTTCGTCTCGCCGCTGCCCTGCCCGTTCAACTACGGTGCGGTGCCGGCGTATCTCGGGCTCGAGGGCGACCTGCTCGACGCGCTCGTGCTCGGCCCGCGCCTGCCATTCGGCGCGAGGCTGCGCGTGCGCGCCTGGGGCGCGGTCACCCTCATGGACCGCGGGATGATCGACGACAAACTCGTCTGCAGCACGCAACCGATCACGCCCGCCGATCGCGAGCGGGTGCTGCGCTTCTTCCGCGTCTACGCCAAATGCAAGGGATTTCTGAACCTGCTGCGACGTCGCCCGGGACGCAACGCCTGCGAAGGGTGGATCGACGCCGAGCAGGCCCTGGCGCGCGCGAGACCGCGCGACCCGGCGTGGCGGGGGCCGGAGGTGGAGTTCTAGCGCGCAGCGGCCGCCAGTCGTCCGTTGGCCCGGCAACCCGGCCGATCGCCCGTCCGCTCGACCCACCGGCTCGCCGTCGACGCCACCGACTCAGACGCTTCCGAACCGGTGCACCAGCGGATCGGCGCTGCCCGCCTCCGCGAAACCCTTGGCTCGCAGCTGGCACGAGTCGCACTTGCCGCAAGGTTCACCTTGCGTGCCGGGGTCGTAGCAGCTGCTGGTGATCGCGTAGTCGACTCCGAGTTCCAGCCCCTTGCGGATGATCTGCGCCTTGGTCATGGTGATCAGCGGCGCGTGAATCTTCAGGTGCTGCGTCCCCTCGACGCCCGCCCTGGTGGCCAGGTTCGCCATTCGTTCGAACGCGGCGATGTACTCGGGCCGGCAGTCCGGGTAGCCGGAGTAGTCGAGCGCGTTCACCCCGACGAAGATGTCGCTGGAGCCCAGCGTCTCCGCCCACGCGAGCGCGAAGCTGAGAAAGATCGTGTTGCGCGCCGGGACATAGGTGATCGGGATGCCGTGCGACATCTCGTCCATCGACCGATCCTTCGGGACATCGATGTCGGCGGTCAGCGCCGAACCGCCGAACCGGCGCAGATCGATGTCGACGACCACATGCGCGCCCGCCCCGAGCGATCGGGCGACTTCGCGCGCGCGCTCGAGTTCGAAGACGTGACGCTGCCCGTAGCGGAAGCTGAGCGCGTACGGTTCGTAGCCTTCAGCCTTCGCGATTGCGAGCACGGTGGCCGAGTCCAGGCCGCCGCTGAGGAGGACGACCGCCTTGGGCCTGGTCATCGCGTTAGGACCTCGGTCGATGCCGCGCGCAGGCACCGCGACGGCTTGGGGGTGATTCGGCTCGGATTCATGCGGCGCGATCTTACTACCGCTCGGCTCGGCGTACCGTACCTCGGCGCGAGCAACACGCTCGGGCGCAACCGCTAGCCCAGCCGCAGCATGACCGGCTGGTGGTCCGATGCGTTGGTCTCGCGGTTCACCTGGACGTCGAGCACCCGCGACGCGATGTCCTCGGTCACGAAGACGAAGTCGCAGGCGTACGGCTCGGGCCACTGCTCGCGGTCGTGCACTCCGATCGTGTCGTCGTGCGCGCGCCCGGGATGGGCGAGCAACCAAGCGTCCCGATACGCCGGCACGCCGTCGGCGATCGCGACGTGCAGCCGCGCGTACTCCGGGTCCGAAGCACGGAAGTTGAAATCGGCGGTCAGGATCCCCGACGCGGGCCGCGCAAGGGCTGCGAAGGGCCCGTCGCCCCCGGCGGCGCCGGCTTGGTCGAGGTCGGCCGAATGCCCGCAGGCCTCGGCCTGCAGCTCGAGCAGCCGCTCCACCTGGGCGGCGCGCTGCAGCGCCGAGTAGTACTCCAGGTGCGTGGTAGTCACCCGCAGCGGGCCAAAGTCCGTGCCGATCACCGCCTCGACCGCCACGCGCTGCATTCCCCTCGACTGCGGGTCGCCCGGCCAGGGCAGCAGATGCCTGAACGCGGCGAGCACTGGCAGTCGGGAGAGGATCAGGTTGCCGAAGCGACGTCGCCTGCCGTCCGGGCCGAGCGCGTCCACCGCCCAGCCGGCGATCGCACTGTAGCCCGGGAGCAGCCCCGACAGCAGCGCGAACTGGTCCTCGCCGGCCGACCCCGACAGTCCGGGAAACCCGTCGGCGACCTCCTGCAGGCAGAGCACGTCGAAATCGGCCATCGACCGCGCGACCGCCGCGATCCGCGACGGATCGACGCGGCCGTCGCAGCCTCTGCACCACTGCACGTTCCAGGTGATCAGGACCATCTGCGCACGCCTCCGGGAATGGCTTCCGCCATGAACGACTGTACGATACCGTCGCGAAAGGTGTCCGCTGTCCAGCACCTGGGACAGACGGCAGGAGGAGCACGGCGGTCGGTTGGCCGCGTCACCGGTGTCAGACGCGATGGTTCGCACCGCGCGTGCGTCAGCTTGGAGAGCAGAGG
>JAHEDO010000224.1 GCA_024641185.1 Burkholderiaceae bacterium
CCAGCACGAGGAAACGCGCGAGCAGCTCCAGGCCAAGTACGAGAGCCTGCACGGCTGACGACGACGCCGGCCGGCGCGGTGCGGCGGGCTGACGCCGCGCCGCGGCTTCGAATCGCGTCGACGCGGGGCTCGAGCGCCCCGCTGCGCTATGTCGAGTCGCGGGGCTTGCAGTGCGCTGCAACCGGATCGCGGTTTCACACCAGGAAGCACCGGAATGGGCAACGAAGACCGTGACGCTAGCGATTCCGCGCTAGCGGCAGCGCTGCTGGTGGCGACGGGAATCGCCCTGGTCGCCTCGGGGTGGCAGCCGTACGACCGCCTGACCTGGCTGATGGAGGTCGCCCCGGTTCTCCTGGCCGCGCCGCTGCTCGTGGCTACCCGAGGCAGTTTCCCGCTGACGCGGCTGCTCTACGTCCTGATCTTCGCGCACGCGCTCGTCCTGATGGCGGGCGGCGCGTACACCTACGCTCGCGTGCCGATGGGCTTCTGGGTCCAGGAGGCGTTCGGGCTGTCACGCAACCCCTACGACAAGCTCGGGCACTTCATGCAGGGCTTCGTGCCGGCGCTCGTCGCGCGCGAGATCCTGTTGCGTGGCGGCCATGTCCGCCGCGGCCGCATGCTGGGCTTCCTGTGCGTGTGCGTCGCGCTGGCGATCAGCGCCGTCTACGAGCTGATCGAGTGGTGGGCGGCGATCGCCATGGGCCAGGGGGCGGATGAATTCCTGGGCACGCAGGGCGACCCGTGGGACACGCAGTCCGACATGTTCATGGCGCTCATCGGCGCCACAACGGCCCTGTTGGCGCTCTCCGGCGCGCACGATCGTTCGCTGCGGCGCCTGTCCGCCGACGGTCGACCGGTGCCGAAGGCTTGAGGCACGCCTAGAGCAACGCGCCCTTGCGGACGCGTGCTCCGCCGGCCGTCAATGCAACTTTATCGGGGCGGGTTCGATGAACGGCTCCTGTGGGTCCTTCCGCAGCCCGCCTGCCACCGGCGCGTAGCCGGTGATGACCGTGTTCCAGCCCTCGTCGAAAACGCTCACCTTGTTGGAATTGCCGAGCCCGATGAACGTGTTGTTCTCCGGCGCAACGCCTCCGCCCGCGAGCACCACGATGTCCGATGCCCTTGGAAAGTCATCGGTACGCTGTGACACGAACCGTGCAATGTTGTTGCCAACGAAGGAGTTCGCATTCGCAGCCGTGACGACGAACTGAGCGGGGTTGGTGTCAGGCACCATGACCTGGTCGCGTGAAGTGATCGCTCGAAGAGCAAGCAGTCCGAGCCCTTCTATCCTGTTCGCCTTGATCAGGGCGTTCGAGCCGGTCATCGAGATCCCGATATGGGCGGGATTCGTCTCGGTGACGACATTGTTCTCGACCACGCTGCGATCGCTGAAGACCCCGATCCCGAGAGACGCAGAAGGGGCATTGCCGTAGGCGGGCACCCGCTCGGATCGCCCGTTCATTTCGATGCGGTTGCGCCGTATCACCTGAGGCACGTTCCTGGCACCGTCTGCTGCCCCTGCCGGGTCGAAGAACCAGCCCGCCTCGATGCCGTTGGGTGCTGTGATGTTGGGGTTGTAGACCCCGCGTCGCGGGGTCACGACGAGATTCTTTTCGATGAGGAAGGAACCTGACCCTGTCGGACCGAAGCGTGGCTCCACCGCCGTGATGCCGGTCCGCGTCGCACCGGAGATGGTGTTCTCGACGATCCGTACCGTTGCACCGTCGAGGAGGTCGAGAAACACACCGTATCCCTGGCTTCGGGACGCGATCTTGCTCGGCACAACCGCACTGTCGTCGAGCGCGTCGTCCTCGGCCGGGTCGACCTCGATGACATTGGACGCGATCGTCACCTCGCCCGTGATCGCGCCCGGGACGAAGCTGTTCTGCCTGCGGCGATTATTGGCCGCCGCCAGGTGAAAGTACGGATTGGTGGACGCCAGGTCCGGCGCGCGAAGCATGCCGACGAGATAGGTTTGCGTTCCCACATCGATGCCGGCATGCCGGGCGAAGGGCGGTGTGAGCTGGCGACGGTGCACGTTTCTGATCACGTTTCCCGTCACCTCGAGGTGGCTGGCGTAGGCGATGTGGATCGCGGCACCGACTGGACCGTCGAACTCGAGGTTTCGGATTACGATGCGAGGCCCCGCAGCGGTGATCGGCGGCAGCGCAAAAGGAGACATCGTCGACGGAATATCGGTACTGAAAGGAAGGGGGCTCAAGAACGCCCAGTCGCCGCCGCGAATGACAGCCTTCGCTCCCCGCGGGCCGGTGCCCCCCTCGAAGGTCACGTCACGGGTCAAGAGAATCCGGCCTGCCGGACCGAGATTGAACGTTCCATTCAAGACATGCTCTCCCCCTGCCGACGCAGCTGTCTGGAGCAAGGGCACATCGCTGGCCGGATCGTCGCTCCCGAAGAGCATCGCGGCCCGGGCTGGCGCGACCACGCTCGCCAAAACAAGGGACACCAGGGCAGGAAACAGCAACAATTTCTTGGCTCGCATGACCGTAATCTCCCGAAGATCTGGTTTCTGATCGCTCGTCCCGCTCTCGCCGCGAAGCACGGAGTGAGCACACGACGCGCTGACCGGCAAGCCTGCGCCATACCCAATTCGGGGTCCCGAAACTAAGGCGAAATTTCGACGAAAGCTTCCGACGGCAGTCGATGTCGACCGGTCGCCGGGGACAGGTGCGTTGCGAGCGGGTCTTCCGGTGGGCGGAACGCCCCGAAATTGTCGCGGTGACGGAAGGCGAGCGGGACTACCTCAGTCCATCGGCACCGACCGGATTCTCAAGCCCCGCGGCAATTCGCAGGAACAGCACCTGCCGGGCACGACCCTCTTCCCGACCGTAGGGCGAGTAGCCGTCGAGTCGCGCCTGTATGACCGCCGGGCCGAGATTTCGGGCCGTATGCAGCGCCTCTTTCGCCTTGGCAATATCTCCCAGACCGACGTAGTTCAGCGCGAGAAACATGTGCACATTGAATAGACCGGGCACGTCGCGAACCGCCCTTTGAGCCCACTTGAGCCCGTCCGCGTAGTTCCTGGCGAGAAAATTCGCCACGGAGAGCATGGAACAAAGCACCGGGTTCCATGGATCGCGCGGACTGTTTCGAAGCGCCTGAGTCAGGTATCTGATGCCTTCGACAGGGTCGCCCGCGGCCGCTTCGCAATAGCCGAGCATGTGCAGGCAACCCACGTCGTTCGCATTCAGGTCGAGCGCATGCCTCAGGGCCTGGAGCGCTTCCTCATACTGCACCTGCTGATCGGGCGAATTGCGCACCGGCGGCGGAAGGCAATGCAGGATCCCCTTGACAACGTATCCCCGGCTGTCAGCCGGATCGATTTCGACCGCGCGTCCGCAGGCTTCGAAGCCTTCCCGCCAGGCGGCAAGCGGATCCGCCACGCTGCCGAAATACGCGTCTTGCCAGTGAAGGTAGGCCAGAGCCACCAGCGCCGGAACGCACTCCGCGTCCAGTGCGAGCGCCTCCCGGGCCGCCTGAAACGCTTTCGCCCGCAACACGATGTCCGTCTTGCGATACGAGATCTCGGCGTCCGACGCGGCGCGCATCGCGATTTCGTATGCGCTGAGATTGGCCGGGCGCCTGCGCGCCCGCGATCGCTCCATGGAGTCGATTTCAGGCGCGATCGCCCTGACGATGTTCCGGGTTACCACCTCCTGCACTTCGAAGATGTCCTCGAGCAAGCGGTCGTAGCGTTCCGCCCAGATATGACGAGCCGTTTGCCCGTCGAGAAGCTGCGCCGTGATCCTTAGCCGATTCTCGACCCGACGGGCGCTTCCCTCCAGCACATACTGCACCCCGAGTTCGCGCGCCACCGTTCGTACGTCCGCGCCCTTGCCCTTGTAGGTGAACGTGCTGTTTCGCGCGATCACGAACAGTGCGCGAAATCGCGAGAGCTCGGTGATGATGTCTTCGGTGATGCCGTCAGTGAAGTGCTCCTGCTGAGGGTCGCCACTCATGTTCGCAAACGGCATGACGGCGATCGAGGGCTTGTCCGGGAGGGAAAGGCCTCCGCCGGCGAGACCGTTCTCCGATGGCGTCGGAGCACCGAGGTCGCCCGACGGCCCGCCGCTGCGCTCCAGCGGTTTCAGACGATAGCCCCGCTTCTTTTCAGTCCGAACGGTGTCGTGCGCGACATCGTTCAGTGCTCGTCTGACCTCGGTGATGCACTGGACAAGGCTGTCGTCGGTGACGACCAATCCGCGCCAGACCGTGGTCATCAGTTCTTCCTTGGTGACCAGGCGGCCTGCGCTCGCCGCCAGGCGGTGCAGCACTGCAAGAGACTGCGCCCGCAACGGGACGACTTCGCCGGAATCCCGGCGTAGTTCCCGAGCGTCGAGGTCGTAGACAAACCCCGGCAGCGGAAGCTGGCCTCGCGTGCTCGATGCGTCGCTCAAGTCGGCTCCCCTTTGATCCTGCGCTCAGCCTGAGACTCTTCGCCGAATTTTCAGGCGCTTAGGCCGCTGCCAGCGTCGGAAATCATCGGGGAGGCGGCTATTTTCGTCAAGCACAGGAAGCATGAGCAGCGGCTGGGGGCGTAACCGCGCTCATCCGAGAATGACTAGAATCGATGCTGATCGAACCTGAAGGTCCCGTTGCCATGAATCGCGTCTTGGCGTTGGCTGTTGCCCTTCTCGCTGCACTGATCACGGGCTGCGCAAGCCTGCCCTCGCTCGAAGGAAGGATGCAGATGACCACCCTCGCCGACACGGCCGGGACGCGGCTTGGCCGCGCGGTGGCCGCGGACGTCGCCGCGAATCCGGGCATGACCGGAATCCACTCGCTTACCGATCCCCACGGCGCCTTCGCCGCGCGTGCGGTGCTTGCCGCTGCGGCGGAAAGATCACTTGACGCCCAGTACTACATCTGGCGCGGGGATCAGGTGGGCTACCTGCTTTTCGAGGCACTGTGGCAGGCGGCCGAACGGGGCGTGCGCGTTCGCCTGTTGCTCGACGACATGAACACGGGCGGTCTCGACCCGACGCTCGCCGCACTCGATGCGCACCCGAAGATCGAGGTTCGCCTTTACAACCCCTTCGCGCAGCGGACTGCCCGCTGGACCGCGTTCCTGACCGACTTCGCGCGCGTGAACAGACGCATGCACAACAAGTCGTTCACCGCGGACAACCGGGTGAGCATCGTCGGCGGGCGCAACATCGGCAACGAGTATTTCGGCGCGGATGCCGGCGTCGCCTTCGCCGATCTGGACG
>JAHEDO010000025.1 GCA_024641185.1 Burkholderiaceae bacterium
CTTCGCGATCAGCGCCAGGCGAACCGCACGGCTGGTCGCGTCGCCCGCCGCCCAGCTCTTGCGCGAGCCGGTGTTCGGCGCGTGGCGATACGTGCGCAGCGACTGGCCGTCGACCCAGGCGAGCGACACCGCATTGACGATCTCGTCGCGGGTCAGGCCGAGCATCTGCGCGACCACCGCGGTGGAAGCGACCTTCACCAGCACCACGTGGTCCAGACCCACCTTGTTGAACGAATTCTCCAGCGCGATACAGCCCTGGATCTCGTGCGCCTTGATCATCGCGGTGAGGACGTCCTTCATCGTCAGCGGCTTCCTGCCGACGGCGACCGCGTTGCGGCTCAGCCAGTCCGCGGTCGCGAGGATCCCGCCCAGGTTGTCCGACGGATGGCCCCACTCGGCGGCGAGCCAGGTGTCGTTGAAGTCCAGCCAGCGGATCATCGCGCCGATGTTGAACGCGGCCTGCACCGGGTCGAGCTGAAACGACGTTCCGGGAACCTTGGCGCCGTTGGGCACCGTCGTGCCGTGCACGATCGGGCCGAGCAGCTTGGTGCATGCCGGGTATTCGAGCGCCTCGAGTCCGCAGCCGAGCGTGTCGATCAGGCAGTTGCGGGCGGTCTCGTAGGCAATCTTGCTGCCGATCTTGTACTTCGTCACGTAGTCGACGATGTCGACGAGCACCTTGTCCGGCTTGGGCCGGACGTTGGAGATATGCGCTCCCATTGCTGTGATGGTTCCTGTCAGAGGAGGTTGGTCGAATTCGATGGTCGTGCTTCAGAGCCTGCACTCGTTGGCGAGTTGCTGGCCCTTGCGGTTGTCGAGCAGCATCGACTTGCCGACGATCACCAGCCAGGTCAGGCCGGCGGAGGTGTCCTCGTAGCGCAGCGCGCCGCTTCGCGCTTCGACCGCGGACAGCGAGTGGTCCTTGCCCAGCCAGTTGATCACCATGGACTTGCCGTCCGGGGCGATTTGGCGGACCAGGACCTGGCGATTGAGCTCGCAGTTGTACGTTCCGAGCGCCAGCGCCATGCTTCCGGCCGCCCCGGCCATGTCCCTCGCGCTCGCAGATCCGATCCCCAGCCCCTGGGGCTCCTGTGGGGCGGCGGGATTCGATCCCGCGCCCGCCGCGGGCGGCAGTACGCTGATGAGCGCCCGGGTGCCGGCAGATTCGGCGGGGGCCCCGGCGGGCGCCGGGGGGTCGGCAGCGGTCGCGGCGGTTGCGGCGGCGGCAAGCAGGAGTGCGAACGCAGCGCCCGCGAGCGGACGAAGGCTAAAGACGGGTTCCAGCGGCATGGGAAATCCTCCCCGGAGGCATGACGAGAGACCGAAGGGTACCTTGCGCTGCGTTTCGATGGTATGCCCCAATGGGATGGCCTATTTACGACGCCCGATCGGCACGAACTTCAGGTTCTCGGGACCCACGTAGTTCGCGCTGGGCCGGATGATCTTGTTGTCGATGCGCTGCTCGATCACGTGGGCAGCCCAGCCGGAGGTGCGCGAGATCACGAACAGCGGGGTGAACATCGCCGTGGGAACCCCGAGCATGTGATAGCTGACGGCGCTGAACCAGTCGAGGTTGGGGAACATCTTCTTGACGTCCCACATCACCGTCTCGAGCCGGGCGGCGATGTCGAACATCTTCAGGCTGCCTGCGTCCTTCGACAGCCTGCGCGCGACGTCCTTGATGATCTCGTTGCGCGGGTCGCCGATCGTGTAGACCGGGTGACCGAAGCCGATCACCACCTCCTTGTTCTCGACCCGGCGCCGGATGTCCGCCTCCGCCTCGTCCGCGCTGTCGTAGCGCTTCTGGACCTCGAAGGCGACTTCGTTGGCGCCGCCGTGCTTGGGTCCTCGCAGCGCGCCGATCGCACCGGTGATCGCGGAGTACATGTCGGAGCCCGTGCCGGCGATCACGCGACCGGTGAAGGTCGACGCGTTGTACTCGTGCTCGGCGTACAGGTTCAGCGACGTGTGCATCGCCCTTACCCAGAGCTCCTTGGGCGGGCGCCCGTGCAGCAGATGCAGGAAATGCCCGCCGATCGAATCATCGTCGGTCTCGACCTCGATCCTGCGCCCGTTGTAGCTGAAGTGATACCAGTAGAGCAGCATCGAGCCGAGCGAAGCCATCAGGCGGTCGGCGATGTCGCGCGCGCCCGGCACGTTGTGGTCGTCTTTCTCCGGGATCTGGCAGCCGAGCGCGGAAACCGCTGTGCGCATCACGTCCATCGGGTGGGACGATGCCGGAAGCTGCTCCAGGACGGCCTTGACGGCGGCCGGCACGCCGCGAAGCGCGAAGAGCTTGGCCTTGTAGCCCGCGAGCTCGGCGGCGTTGGGAAGCTTGCCGTGGACCAGCAGGTGCGCGATCTCCTCGAATTCGCAGACGTCGGCGACGTCGAGGATGTCGTATCCCCGATAGTGAAGATCGTTCCCGGTCCGCCCGACCGTGCACAACGCGGTGTTTCCGGCGGTCACGCCGGACAGCGCGACGGATTTCTTCACCTTGGGACCGCTTGCCGCCTGGGGCTGGGTCGCCGGCTTTGCTTGCTTGCTCATGGTCGCTTTCTCCTTCGTTGAATCGGCCTGCCGCCCGGGTTCACTTGCCCTTGGCGAACAACTGGTCGAGCTTGTTTTCGTAGTCCCAGTACCCGATCGCGTCGTAGAGCTCCTGGCGCGTCTGCATCGTCGAAACGACGCTGGCCTGCGTGCCTTCGCGGCGCACGGCCTCGTACACGGTCTGCGCCGCCTTGTTCATCGCCCTGAACGCGGACAGCGGGTAGAGCGCGATCGCGACACCCGCGCCGCGCAACTGGTCTACGGTGAACAGCGGGGTCTGCCCGAATTCGGTGATGTTGGCCAGCACCGGGACCTTCACCGCAGCGGCGAACTTCTCGTACATTGCCAGCTCGGTGATCGCCTCGGGGAAGATCGCGTCGGCGCCGGCCTCCACGCAGGCCACCGCCCGCTCGATCGCGCGATCGAGGCCCTCGACCGCCAGCGCATCGGTACGCGCCATGATGAAGAACGAGTCGTCGGTACGGGCATCGGCCGCGGCCTTGACGCGGTCGGCCATTTCCTCGCTGGCGACGATCTCCTTGCCGGGCCGATGGCCGCAGCGCTTTGCGCCGACCTGGTCTTCGATGTGCATTGCCGCGGCACCCGCCTTGATCATCGCCTTGGTCGTCCGCGCGACGTTGAACGCCGATGCGCCGAAGCCGGTGTCCACGTCGACCAGCAGCGGGAGGTCGCAGACGTCGGTGATGCGCCGAGCGTCGACAAGCACGTCTTCCAGCCCGCTGATGCCCAGGTCCGGCAGGCCCAGCGAGCCGGCGGCCACGCCGCCGCCAGACAGGTAGATCGCGCGGTAGCCGGCGCGCCGCGCCAGCAGCGCGTGGTTCGCATTGATCGCCCCGATGATCTGGAGTGGTTTCTCGGCGGCGAGCGCCGCGCGGAATTTCTGTCCTGGGGTCAAGGGTCTCTCCTGCGCTGTGCGCGGTGTCATTCGAAGAAGGCTCGGCGCGCGTCGTCGGGCAGCGCTGTGCGGGTAGCGTGGGCTCGCTGCAGAACGCCCCGCCAGTGCCGGTGGCTCGCGCGGTCCTGCAGGCTGGCGGCGTGCGAGATGCGCCCGCCGGGGTCGAGAATCCGCGCGCCCGTCCGCTCGAGGCGGTTGTCAGTGGACGCGAGGAGGTCGCCGATCACCGTGGCGTGCTCGAGTTCCCGGTCGACCTGCGCGCCGTCCTCGCAATCTGCGGTGTCATCGAATACCGGCCCCATCCGCCCCTGCATCGACAGCGACAGCGACTTGCGGATCAGCGCTTCCTGGCCGGCATAGCGGCCGCAGACCGGCAGAGCCGGCGGCACCTCCTCGCCTTCGAGGAGGATCGCCGAGGGGTGAACGGGCGCCATCGCGTCCGCTTCGCGGCGGGATCAGCCCAGCAGGTGCTTGATGCCCTCGCGCTCTTCGAAGAGCTCCTTGAGGGTGGCGTCCATCCGCGCCCGGCTGAACTCGTCGACGTCCAGCCCCGTCACACGCTTGTACTCGCCGCCGGCGCAGGTGACCGGGACCCCGTAGATGGTGTCCTCCGGAATGCCGTACGAGCCGTCCGACGGCACGCCCATCGTCACCCAGCGGCCACCGGTTCCGAGGACCCAGTCGCGCATGTGGTCGATCGCGGCATTGGCGGCCGATGCCGCCGACGAGAGGCCGCGCGCTTCGATGATCGCGGCGCCGCGCTTGGCGACCGTCGGGATGAAGACGTCGCGGTACCAGGTCTCGTCGTTGATGATCTTGCTGACCGGCGCTCCGTCGATCGTCGCGAAGCGGTAGTCGGGGTACATCGTCGGCGAATGGTTGCCCCAGACGATCATCTTCTCGATTGCTTCGACCGGCTTGCCGGCCTTCGCCGCGAGCTGCGACAGCGACCGGTTGTGGTCCAGGCGGAGCATCGCGGTGAAATTGGCCTTGGGAAGGCCGGGCGCCGACTTCATCGCGATATAGGCGTTGGTGTTGGCCGGGTTGCCGACGACCAGGATCTTGCAGTCGCGCTTGGCGGCCTCGTCGAGCGCGCGACCCTGGACGGTGAAGATCGCGCCGTTGGCTTCGAGCAGGTCCTTGCGCTCCATGCCCTTGCTGCGCGGCCTTGCGCCCACGAGCAGCGCACAATCGGCGTCACGAAACGCGACCTTCGGATCGTCGGTGACAACCACGCCCTTGAGCAGGGGAAACGCGCAGTCGTCGAGTTCCATGACCACGCCACGGACCGCGGGCAATGCCGCGGTGATATCGAGGAGCTGGAGGATCACGGGCTGGTCCTTGCCGAGCATGTCGCCGTTGGCGATCCTGAACAGCAGGCTGTAGCCGATCTGGCCTGCGGCGCCGGTGACGGCGACGCGCTTGACGGGTTTGGTCATGGCGATTCCTCTTGGTTTGGCCGCGTGGGGAAGACGGTGGTCGCACGGTACTTGCGAATCTGGAAGATTTTAGGCGCGAGCACCGGTCAAGTCAACTGAGTGTTCTATCTTATATAAGACATAAGTTATTGAAATTTGTCGGCTGATGTGCTGAAATTTGAAGATGACCGAGTCGACACGCGGCAATCACCGCGCCGAAGCGCCGACCTTCAGCCCACTCTACCGTCAGATCAAGGCGCTGCTCACGCGCGGACTGCAGAGCGGCGAATGGAAGCCCGGCGAGGCGATCCCCAGCGAAACCGAGCTCGCGTTGCGCTTCGGCGTGAGCCAGGGCACGGTGCGCAAGGCGATCGACGAGCTCGCCGGCGAGAACCTGCTGATTCGCCGGCAGGGCCGAGGCACCTTCGTCGGGACGCACCACGAGGAGAAGGCGCAGTTCCGATTCCTGCGCCTGCGGGCCGAACACGGCGGCGAGCCGGGCGGAATGGAGAGCCGCATCCTCGACTGCCGGCGGATGCGCGCGCCGGTGGACATCGCCAAGCGGCTGCTGCTGCGCTCGGCGGAGGCGGTGGTGCTGGTGCGGCGCGTGCTGTCCTTCGAGGGAAGGCCGAGCGTGCTCGACGAAATCTGGCTGCCGGGGGCTTTGTTCAGGGGGCTTTCGGCCGACCGGCTGTCCGCCTACTCGGGGCCTCTGTACGGACTTTTCGAGACCGAGTTCGGCATCAGGATGATCCGCGCCACCGAGAGGCTGAGGGCGGTCGCCGCCGACAAGGCCAGCGCTCCCGAACTCGGGGTCGAGGCGGGCACGCCGCTGCTGCTCGTCGAGCGCGTGTCGTACACCTACCAGGATCGACCGGTCGAGGTGCGCCGCGGATATTGCGTGACGGATCGGCTCCACTATCACAACGAGCTCAGTTGACACAACGTGTGCGCGAATCGGTGACGAGAGACCTTCGAATTGGTGCAGCGCGAAAAAATCGTTCAAAATGCGTCGGTTTGACGACGTTTGACTACCATCCGACCCAGGGGTGAGCATGGCCGATCTTGGCGCCAGTTCCGGGCAGCGGGCCCGTCCGGAGTTCCGCAACATTCACGTCACGCAGCTCGCGCAGTACCGCCTGCCGCTCGCCGGCATCGTGTCGATCCTCCACCGCGTCAGCGGTGCGCTGCTGTTCCTGGTCGGGCTTCCCTTCCTGCTCTATCTGTTTCAGCAGAGCCTGACATCGGAGATCAGCTTCGAGAGCTATCGGGCGATCGTCTCGCACTGGTTCGCCAAGCTCGTGCTTCTGGCACTGATCTGGGCCTACCTGCATCATTTCTGCGCGGGTATCCGGTACCTGGTGATGGACGTGCATCTCGCGCTCGAGAAGGACCAGGCGAAGACGTCCGCGTCGATCGTCGTCGCGGTGAGCCTGGCGCTCACCTTCGTCGTCGCGCTCAAGCTGTTCGGAGCATTCTGAGATGACCACCAAGCGAGTCGTCACAGGCGCCCATTACGGGCTCAAGGATTGGCTGGCCCAGCGCGTGACAGCGGTCGTGCTGGCGATCTACACCGTGGTTTTGCTGCTGGCACTGCTGTTCACCCCTGAGTTGAACTACGGGACGTGGGCGGGGCTTTTCGCGTCGAGCTGGATGAAGGTGCTCACGCTGCTGGCACTTGTCGCCCTCGTCTGGCACGTCTGGATCGGCGTGCGCGACATCTACATGGACTACGTCAAGCCGACCGCCGTAAGGCTGGTGCTGCAGGTCGCGACCATCGTCGCATTGTTCGGTTACGCCTGCTGGGCGGTGATCATTCTCTGGAGAGTCTGAGATGGCGGACGTGCTGAACCATCTTGCCAACAACCTGCCGCGGCGCAAGTTCGACGCGGTGATCGTGGGCGCCGGCGGATCCGGCATGCGATGCTCGCTGCAGCTCGCGGAGGCCGGCTACAACGTCGCGGTCCTCTCGAAGGTGTTTCCGACGCGCTCGCACACGGTAGCCGCCCAGGGCGGCATCGGCGCCTCGCTCGGCAACATGAGCGAGGACAACTGGTACTGGCACATGTTCGATACCGTCAAAGGCTCGGATTATCTCGGCGACCAGGACGCGATCGAGTTCATGTGCCGGGAGGCACCCAAGGTCGTCTACGAGCTCGAGCACTTCGGCATGCCGTTCGACCGCAATCCCGACGGCACCATCTATCAGCGACCGTTCGGCGGCCACACCGCGAACTTCGGCGAGAAGCCGGTGCAGCGCGCCTGCGCGGCGGCAGATCGCACCGGTCATGCGCTGTTGCATACGCTGTACCAGCGCAACGTGCGCGCGCGCACCCAGTTCTTCGTCGAGTGGATGGCGCTGGACGTCATCCGCGACTCCGAAGGCGACTGCGTGGGCGTGATCGCCCTGGAGATGGAAACCGGCGAGGTGATGATCCTGGAGTCAAAGGTCACGGTGTTCGCCACGGGCGGCGCCGGGCGCATCTGGGCCGCGTCGACCAACGCCTTCATCAACACCGGCGACGGCATGGGCATGGCCGCGCGCGCCGGCGTGCCGCTCGAGGACATGGAGTTCTGGCAGTTTCACCCGACCGGCGTCGCGGGGGCCGGGGTGCTGATCACCGAGGGCGTGCGTGGCGAAGGCGGGATCCTGCTGAACAAGCACGGCGAGCGCTTCATGGAACGTTACGCGCCCACGCTGAAGGACCTCGCGCCGCGCGACTTCGTCTCGCGATCGATGGACCAGGAGATCAAGGAAGGGCGGGGCTGCGGGCCGGATGGCGACTACGTGTTGCTGAAGCTCGACCATCTCGGCGCCGACACGATCATGAAGCGGCTGCCGTCGATCCGAGAGATCGCGATCAAGTTCGCCAACGTCGACCCGATCAAGGACCCGATCCCGGTGGTGCCGACGATTCACTACCAGATGGGCGGCATCCCCACCAATTACCACGGCCAGGTGGTCGCCCCCGCCAAAGGCGACCCGAACCACGTCGTCGGCGGGCTGTACGCGATCGGCGAGTGCGCCTGCGTGTCGGTGCACGGGGCCAATCGGCTGGGGACCAACTCGCTGCTCGACCTGCTCGTATTCGGTCGGGCGGCAGGCAACCACATCGTCGCCAGCAAGCTGAAGGACGCCGAACACAAGCCGCTTCCGAAGGACGGGGGCGACGCCACGCTGGCGCGCCTCGCGCGCCTCGAAGGTTCGACGTCCGGGGAGAACTCCCAGGAGGTTGCCAACGACATCCGGCGCACCATGCAGACGCATTGCGGAGTGTTCAGGACGTCAGAGCTGCTCGGCCAGGGCGTGAGCCGGATCATGGAGATCGCCGCTCGCTGCGCCGACGTGCACGTGAAGGACAAGTCGAAGGTGTTCAACACCGCGAGAGTCGAGGCGCTCGAGCTCGACAATCTGATCGAGACCGCGAAGGCCACGATCGTATCGGCAGACGCGCGCAAGGAGAGCCGCGGCGCGCACGCCCACCGCGACTTCCCCGAGCGCGACGACAAGAAGTGGATGAAGCATTCGTTGTGGTACTCGGAGGGAAACCGCCTGGATTACAAGCCGGTCAACCTGAAGCCGCTGACCGTCGAAACGTTCGAGCCCAAGGCCCGCACGTTCTGACGGTGCCCGAACCAATGCCCCAATCCAGCACCCGGAGCGATCGCAGATGAGTGAAGTCGTCGAATCCCCTGTCCAGGCACCTGCCTTCGCAACGCCGACCAAGCGCGTGGTCCGTTTTTCGATCTACCGCTACGACCCGGACAAGGACGCCAAGCCGTACATGCAGGACCTGCAGGTCGAGCTCGAGCCCACCGACAAGATGCTGCTCGACGCGCTGATGCGCATCAAGCAGTCGGCCGACGATTCGCTCGCGTACCGGCGCTCGTGCCGGGAGGGCGTGTGCGGGTCGGACGCCATGAACATCAACGGCAAGAACGGTCTGGCCTGCATCACCAACCTGCGCGATCTGAAGGAGCCGATCGTCCTCAAGCCGCTGCCGGGCCTGCCGGTGATCCGCGACCTGATCGTCGACATGACCCACTTCTTCAAGCAGTACCACTCGATCAAGCCATTCCTGATCAACGACGCGCCGCCGCCGGAGAAGGAGCGGCTCCAGAGCCCGGAGGAGCGCGAGGAGCTCGACGGTCTTTACGAATGCATCCTCTGTGCCTGTTGCTCGACGTCCTGCCCGTCGTTCTGGTGGAACCCGGACAAGTTCGTCGGCCCTGCCGGACTGCTGCAGGCCTATCGATTCATCGCGGACAGCCGCGACGAGGCGACCGGCGCACGGCTCGACGATCTGGAGGACCCGTATCGGCTCTTTCGTTGCCACACGATCATGAACTGCGTGGATGTGTGTCCGAAAGGGCTGAACCCGACGCGCGCAATAGGTAAGATAAAGGATCTGATGGTCCGCAGGACCGTCTGACCCGAAAGACGGACTCCCACATGCCCGGCACAGAGCACCAGTCGGATCCGGCAAGGCGCCGGAGATTGCGCTGGCGCGCTCGGCGCGGCCTGCTGGAGAACGATCTCGTGCTGAACCGCTTCTTCGAGCAGCACGAGGAAGACCTCGACGACGAGGCGATCACCGGTCTCGATCAACTGCTGGATCTTCCAGACAACGAGTTGCTCGAGCTGGTCCTCCGACGCCGGGAACTGAGCGGGGAGCAGGCAACCCCGCAGGCCATGCGCGTGCTGAAGTGGCTGCGCGACGCGTGATCCGAGAAGAGTCATCTGCGACAACGAAGGGAACGCAAAAATGAGCACCCAAAAAAGCGCGAAGATTACGTTCAGCGACGGTACCCCGGCGATGGATCTCCCCATCCATCAGGGCACGATGGGCCCTGACGTGATCGATATCCGGAAGATCTACGGTGCGACCGGCAAGTTCACCTTCGACCCGGGCTTCCTGTCGACCGCGTCCTGCGAGTCGAAGATCACCTACATCGACGGCGACAAGGGCGAACTGCTCTACCGTGGCTACCCGATCGAGCAACTCGCGGTCCACTGCGACTACCTGGAGACCTGTTACCTGCTGCTCAACGGCGAGCTCCCGACGCAGGACCAGCGCACGGATTTCGAGCAGCGCGTGATGCGCCACACGATGGTGCACGAGCAGATGAACCGGTTCTTCACCGGCTTTCGTCGCGACGCCCACCCGATGGCGGTGCTGGTCGGCTGCGTCGGGGCGCTTTCGGCCTTCTATCACGACTCGCTCGACATCCAGAATCCCGAGCATCGGTTCATCTCGGCGATCCGGCTGCTGGCGAAGATGCCGACGCTGGTCGCGATGGCCTACAAGTATCACGTCGGCCAACCGTTCATGTACCCGCAGAACAATCTGTCGTACTCGGCAAATTTCATGCGGATGGTGTTCGGCACGCCCTGCGAGGAGTACCAGGTCAACGACGTGCTGGTCCGCGCGCTCGACCGCATCATGATCCTGCACGCCGATCATGAGCAGAACGCGTCGACCTCCACGGTGCGGCTGGCCGGTTCGTCGGGGGCGAACCCGTTCGCCTGCATCGCGGCCGGCATTGCCACGCTGTGGGGACCGGCTCACGGCGGCGCCAACGAGGCCTGCCTGTTCATGCTCGACGACATCCAGAGGCAGGGCGGTATCGAGAAGATCGGGAACTTCATCTCGAAGGTGAAGGACAAGGACTCTGGCGTGAAGCTGATGGGCTTCGGCCACCGCGTGTACAAGAACTACGACCCGCGCGCCAAGCTGATGCGCGAGACCTGCTACGAGGTGCTCGACGAGTTGGGGTTGCACGACGATCCGCTGTTCAAGCTCGCGATGAAGCTCGAGCAGATCGCGCTCGAGGACGACTACTTCGTCCAGCGCAAGCTGTATCCGAACGTCGACTACTACTCCGGCATCGTCCAGAGGGCGCTCGGGTTCCCGACCGAGATGTTCACCTGCGTCTTCGCGCTGGCACGCACCGTCGGCTGGATCGCGCAGTGGGGCGAGATGATCGCCGAGCCGGACCAGAAGATCGGGCGTCCGCGCCAGCTCTTCACCGGCAGTACGCCCCGCGAGGTCAAGCCCATCGCGCAGCGCTGAGCAACGTGGCGGAGGGGCCGGCTCGGCGCCTCCGCCTCGGGCGAGCCCTGTCGCAGGGATCGCGCCTCGCCAGCAGCGTCAGAGCAGAGGGCCCATCCGCTTCTCGCCGCGCTCGTACACCACGTGCGCGCGCCCGACGATCAGCGGATCGACCGACCCGATCGCGTTCAGGTCCTTGCGCGCGTACGGCAACTTGTGCAGCAGATAGCGCATCGCGTTCAGCCGCGCGCGTTTCTTGCAGTCGCTCTTGATCACCGTCCAGGGCGCGTCGGCGGTGTCGGTGTTGAAGAACATCGCTTCCTTCGCCGTCGTGTATTCGTCCCATTTGTCCAGTGACGCCTTGTCGATCGGGCTCAGCTTCCACTGTTTCAGGGGATGAACCGCGCGCTCGCGAAAGCGGCGGCGCTGCTCCTTCTTGCTCACCGAAAACCAGAACTTGACCAGGAAGACGCCGCTGCGCACCAGATGGCGCTCGAACTCGGGCGCCTGGCGCATGAATTCCTGATATTCGTCCTCATTGCAGAAACCCATGACGCGTTCCACTCCGGCACGGTTGTAGTACGAGCGGTCGAACAGCACGATCTCGCCTCGGGTGGGGAGGTGCCGCACATAGCGCTGGAAGTACCACTGGCCGCGTTCGGTCTCGGTCGGCTTCTCGAGGGCGACCACCCGCGCGCCGCGCGGGTTCAGGTTTTCCATGACGCGCTTGATCGTGCCGCCTTTGCCGGCAGCATCTCGACCTTCGAACAGGATGACCACCCTCTGGCCGGTTGCCCGGACCCATGCCTGCAGCTTGAGCAACTCGACCTGCAGTCGATACTTCTGCTTCTCGTAGTTGCGGCGCTGCATCAGGTTGCGATACGGATAGCCTCCGTCACGCCAATCCGGCGACAGTTCCTCGTCGGGATTCTGGGTGTGTTCGGCTCCGGAGCCTGGCTTGAGCAGTGCCTTGCGCAGTGCCCGGGCTTCGTCGTCGGACAGTCCGGCCATCATCGCCTCGATCGTTCGGGTCAGCGCCGCGGCGCCCCCGGGAACCTTGTGCGCGATGATGTCCCCGAATGCCCCTATTCGCGACTGCTGCTTCGCCTCGATCGCGCCGGAAACCTTGTGGGATTCGATGCCTTTCGGGTTCAGCCGAGGGGCAATATCGCCCGACTGGGTTCTGCGGGGCGCGCCTGTGCGTTTGGGCGAGGCTTTGGGCGGCGCGTCGCCGCGAGGCGCCGGCTCCGCTGCGCCAGCCCGGGCGCGGCGAGCCGCGCGGCGGGGAGCCGGCTCTTCGGTGTGCGCGGCGCCGGATTCCTGGGCCTGCGGTGTCGACTCCGTCGGTGCGGAACTCGGTGGTGTCTTTCGGACGACGGAAAGCGCTCTTCGGGTGGCCATTGGAAGGTCTCCTGGGTGTTGGCGGTCTTGTGTGGTTCGGGGGCAGACTGGTCGGGGGGCAAACCAATCCCCCCGCGTGCCCTGCGGTGTCGCTGACCGAACAGTGAACGCTCGCGGTGCGCGCATCAATGACATTGCTCAACCCGGCGTTTCACTGCCGAGCGGCGTGACGCGCGAAGCACGGCGGCTGTCGGCGCGCAGATGCTACCTGAGGGAGGCGTTGATCCGCTCGAGCATCGCGGCGCCGGGACAGAGCTCCGACTCGTTCAACGCGTTCAGCGGGGGCTCGACGGTGTTCAGGTGCGAGTGCAGGTCGAGCGCCGCCGGATCCACGAAGAGCAGTCCGGTGACGATCTCGCCGCGTGCCTGGTGCTCTTGAATGTAGTTCATCGCCGAGACCCGGTTCGCCGGATCGTACTCGACGTCGAGCTTGCGCAGGCGCAGCACGGAGCCGTCGTGCTGGGTGATGTCGATGACGGTGCCCGGCTGATACTCCGCGCCGATCGGTTCGCGGCGAGGCATGAAGTCCAGGCGGTTCACTGCGTCGTTGTGCTCGCGCACGTAGTCGTAACTGCGGGTGCTGCCTGCATGGTTGTTGAACGCCACACAGGGGCTGATCACGTCGAGGAACGCAGCCCCGGGGTGCGCCAGCGCGGCCTTTACCAGCGGCACGAGCTGCTCCTTGTCGCCGGAGAAGCTGCGAGCGACGAACGTCGCGCCCAGCTGCAACGCGATCGAGGCCATGTCGATCGGCGAGTCGTTGTTGACCGCGCCGCGCTTGGACTTGGAGCCCTGGTCTGCGGTGGCCGAGAACTGGCCCTTGGTCAGGCCGTACACGCCGTTGTTCTCGACGATGTAGGTCATGTTCACGCCGCGGCGCATCGCGTGGGCAAACTGCCCGAGGCCGATGGAGGCCGAGTCGCCGTCGCCGGAGACTCCCAGGTAGATGAGGTCTCGGTTCGCGAGATTCGCCCCGGTCAGCACCGACGGCATGCGCCCGTGCACCGAATTGAAGCCGTGCGAGTTGCCCAGGAAGTAGTCGGGCGTCTTCGACGAGCACCCGATGCCGGAGAGCTTCGCGACCCGGTGCGGTTCGACCTCGAGTTCCCAGCACGCCTGGATGATCGCGGCCGAGATCGAGTCGTGCCCGCAGCCGGCGCACAGCGTGGAGATCTTGCCCTCGTAGTCCCGGCGGGTGTAGCCGATGGCGTTCCGGGCCAGCGTCGGGTGGTGCAGTTTCGGTTTTGCTAGGAATGTCATCGCACTTGCCCTATGCAACGGCCTGGCCGCGCTTGATCGGTTCGACGTTGGCTCCGGTCACGCGCGCGCCGATCTCGCGAACGATGAACCGCGCCGTGACCGGCGTGCCGTCGTAGTGCAGCACGGGCACCAGCTTGGCCGGATCGATGCCGAGTTCGTTGATCAGCATCGCGCGCATCTGCGCGTCGCGATTCTGCTCGATCACGAAGACGGTGTCGTGCTCCGCGATGAAGCGGGAAATCTCGTCGGTGAACGGAAACGCCCGGATGCGAAGCGTGTCGACATGCGTCTCCTGCGCATCGAGCACGTCGCTGGCCTCGCACATCGCGGGCGAGGTCGATCCGTAGTGGATCGCACCGAATGGGGTTTTGTGCGCCGCCTGGCGTATGAGCGCTCTGGGCACGAGCCGTTTGGCGGTCTCGAACTTGCGCAGCAGCCTCTGCATGTTCTCCACATAGTCCGGACCGGCCTCGGAGTAGCGCGCGTAGGGGTCCTTGGTGGTGCCGCGCGTGAAGTACGAGCCCTTCGTGGGGTGGGTTCCCGGGTAGGTCCGATACGGGATCCCGTCGCCGTCGATGTCCCGGTAGCGGCCGAACTCCTTGCCCGACTCCAGGGCGTCGGCGTTCATCACCTTGCCCCGGTCGTAGCGGCGCCTGTCGTCCCATTCGAACGGGTGGCTCAGGCGCTGATTCATCCCGATGTCGAGGTCGGTCATCACGAAAATCGGCGTCTGCAGCCGGTCGGCGAGGTCGAGTGCCAGCGCCGAGAACTCGAAACACTCGTACGGGTCCTCCGGCAACAACAGCACGTGCTTGGTGTCGCCGTGCGACGCGTAGGCGCAGGCGGCGATGTCGCCCTGCTGCGTGCGCGTCGGCATCCCGGTCGAGGGTCCTCCGCGCTGAACGTCGATGATCGTCACCGGGATCTCGGCGAAGTAGGCCAGCCCGATGAACTCGGCCATCAGCGAGATGCCGGGCCCCGAGGTCGCCGTGAAGGCGCGCGAACCGTTCCAGCCGGCGCCGACGACCATGCCGATCGACGCGAGCTCGTCCTCGGCCTGCACGATCGCGTAGCGGTTGCGCGAACTCTCGCGATCGACGCGCAAGCGCGAACAGTACTTCTGGAAGGACTCCGCGAGCGAGGACGACGGCGTGATCGGATACCAGGCGCAGACCGTCGCGCCGCCGTAGACGCAGCCCAGCGCGGCCGCCGAGTTGCCGTCGATGAAGACGCGGTCGCCGACGTTCCAGGCGCGCTGTACGCGCAGTCCGGTCGCGTCCTCGAGGTGCTCGGACGCGTAGTGGAACCCCTTGCGGAACGCGTCGAGGTTCGGCGTCATGAGCTTGTCTTTTCCCTTGTACTGCTCGCCGAGCAGCTGCGGGATGACCTCCGGGTCGATGCCCAGCATCGACGCGAGCGCGCCGATGTACATGATGTTCTTGAGGAGTTGACGTTCCCGCGGGTCGCTGTAGGCGGCGTTGCACATTTCGGTGAGCGGCACGCCGATCACCTGGATGTCGGGCCGGAACCTCGAGGCGGGCAGCGCCTTGGTGCTGTCGTAGAAGAGATAGCCGCCAGGCTCGATCTCGGCGACGTCCTTGTCCCAGGTCTGCGGGTTCATCGCGACCATCAGGTCCACGCCGCCCCGCCGGCCGAGGTAGCCCTGCTCGGTGACCCTCACTTCGTACCAGGTGGGCAGGCCCTGGATGTTCGACGGGAAGATGTTGCGCGGGCTTACCGGGATGCCCATCCGCAGGAAGCTCTTGGCGAACAATTCGTTGGCGGAGGCCGACCCGGAGCCGTTGACATTCGCGAACTTGATGACGAAGTCGTTGATCGCCTCGATGCGGCGCGACGAGGTAATCATCAGGCGGCTCTCCGTTCCGGTGCGCGGCAGTCGGGCCCGGCGTGGGTCACGTTGAGCAGGAACTTCTGCATGTCCCAGGCCCCGGTCGGGCAGCGCTCGGCGCACAGGCCGCAGTGCAGGCAGACGTCTTCGTCCTTGACCATCACCCTGCCGGTCCTCAGCCCGTCGGCGAGGTACAGCGCCTGGTGGATGTTCGGCGACGGGGCGCGCAGTCGCTGCCTCAGTTCGGGTTCCTCACCGTCGGTGGTGAAAGTGATGCAGTCGGTCGGGCAGATATCTACGCAGGCGTCGCACTCGATGCACTGGCGCGCGGTGAACACGGTCTGCACGTCGCAGTTCAGGCAGCGCTGGGCTTCCTTCCAGGCCGTCTGCGCGTCGAAGCCGAGCTCGACCTCGATGCGGATGTTGTGCAGCACCTGGTTGACATCGCGCCAGGGAACCTTGTGCCGGACATCGGGCGCGACGTCATTGTCGTAGCTCCATTCGTGGATGCCCATCTTCTGCGAAATCAGCGTGACCCCGGGTGCCGGACGGTCGGCGACCGGCTCGCCGTTGAGGAACTTGTCGATCGAGACCGCGGCCTCGTGGCCGTGTGCCACCGCCCAGATGATGTTCTTCGGTCCGAGCGCGGCGTCGCCGCCGAAGAAGACCTCGGGCCGGGTGGACTGCAGCGTCTTCGGGTCGAGCACGGGCATGTCCCACCGGTCGAACTCGATCCCGCAGTCGCGCTCGATCCAGGGAAATGCGTTCGCCTGGCCTACCGCGATCAGCACGTCGTCGCAGTCGAAGCGCTCCTCGGGATCGCCGGTGGGAACCAGATCGCGCCTGCCGTTCTCGTCGTAGACCGCCTTCACTCGCTCGAAGCTCATGCCGGTGAGCTTGCCCTTGTCGTGCAGGAACGCCTTCGGCACCAGGTAGTTGAGGATCGGGATGCCCTCGTGGACAGCATCCTCCTTCTCCCACGGGGAAGCCTTCATCTCCTCGTAGCCCGAGCGCACGATCACCTTGACATCCTCGCCGCCCAGGCGTCGGGAGGTTCGACAGCAGTCCATGGCGGTATTGCCGCCCCCGAGCACGATGACCCGGCGGCCGATCCGCTCGGTATGTCCGAAGGACACCGAGGAGAGCCAGTCGATCCCGACGTGGATGTTGGCGGCAGCTTCCGCGCGGCCAGGGACATCGAGATCGCGGCCGCGAGGCGCACCGGTGCCGATGAAGACCGCATCGAAGCCCTGCACGAGCAGTGCCTTCAACGAGTCGATCCGCACGCCGCCGCGGAACTCGACGCCGAGGTCGATGACGTAGCCGGTCTCCTCGTCGATCACCTCCTCGGGCAGCCGAAAGCGCGGAATCTGCGTGCGGATCATGCCGCCGGCGCGGGGGGCCTGGTCGAACACGGTGACCTGGTAGCCCAGCGGGGCGAGATCGCGCGCAACGGTCAGGGACGCCGGGCCTGCGCCCACGCACGCGATCCGGCGGCCGTTGCTGCGCGCCGCCGGCCGTGGCAGGCGGGGGCGGATGTCGTCCTTGAGGTCGGCCGCGACGCGCTTGAGCCTGCAGATGGCGACCGGCTCGGGCGATTCGGCCTGGGATTCCTCGACGCGCCCGCGCCGGCAGGCCGGCTCGCAGGGCCGGTCGCAGGTCCGGCCGAGGATCCCCGGAAAGACGTTGGATTTCCAGTTCACCAGATAGGCGTCGGAGTATCGACCCGCGGCGATCAGCCGGATGTACTCTGGAACCGGGGTATGGGCCGGGCAGGCCCATTGGCAATCGACGACTCTGTGGAAGTAGTCAGGATCGCGTATGTCGGTGGGCTGCAACGAGATTCCTCCGTGACGCACCGGCCCGCTGCGCTGCGCTGCGCCGCAGGGCGAGCAGCGCGGGGACGGAAGGCGGCTCCGGAACAGCGGGCAGTCTAGCGCGCCCCGGAAGCGACGCAAAGGGAATTGGACCCGCAATTGCGGGAATAACGTCACGTTGGTTCCGATTGCGTGAGGCCCGACAGCCCCGGCGGGCAGCAGGGATAGGGGCGCGGTGATATCCTTCACGGGTTCGCCAAAGCGTGCCTATGAAATAGCCGATTCGGATCACCATCGTTCAGTTCGCGCGCTCGCCCTGCCGGAAGCCGGGGGGAGGGGCCGTCGGAGCCGCCAGGCGGGCTCCGAGCATCTTTGACGAGAAACTCGTTCAGAAAGGTGAAGCGTCATGTTGAAAGCCTTCCAGTCGAACTCTTATCTGTTCGGCGGCAATGCCCCCTACGTGGAGGAGCTCTACGAGAGCTACCTCAACAACCCAGGCTCGGTGCCCGAGCACTGGCGCGAGTATTTCGACAACCTCCAGATCGTGCCGGCCTCGGACGGCAACCCGCAGACGCGCGACGTCGCGCACGCGCCGATCGTTCAGTCGTTCGCGGAGCGGGCGAAAGAGGGAACGCTGCAGCCACGCGTCATGGGCGGCGACGCGAGCACCGCGCACATGCAGGTCTACGTGCAGAGCCTGGTCGCCGCGTATCGCTTCCTCGGCACGCGGTGGGCAGACCTCGATCCCCTCAAGCGGCAGGAACGCCCGGCGATTCCGGAGCTCGAACCGGCGTTCTACGACTTCACCGAGGGTGATCACGCGCACATCTTTTCGGCGGCCAACACCTATTTCGGCTTCGACCAGGCGCCGCTGCGCGACATCGTGCGTGCGCTGCGCGAGACCTACTGCGGCACGATCGGTGCGGAGTTCATGTACATCACCGATCCGGCGCAGAAGCGCTGGCTGCAGGAGCGTCTGGAGAGCACCCGCTCGCGTCCGGACTTCAGCCCGGACAAGCGCAAGCGCATCCTCGAGCGGATCACGGCCGCCGAGGGGCTCGAGAAGTACCTGCATACCCGGTACGTCGGCCAGAAGCGGTTCTCGCTCGAAGGCGGCGAGAGCTTCATCGCCTCGATGGACGAACTGATCCAGCGGGCAGGTTCGCAGGGGATGCAGGAGATCGTCATCGGGATGGCGCACCGCGGCCGCTTGAACGTGCTGGTCAACACCATGGGCAAGATGCCCAAGGGGCTCTTCGCCGAATTCGAAGGGCACCACGTCGACGACCTGCCTTCGGGCGACGTGAAGTACCACCAGGGCTTCTCCAGCGACATTTCCACGCCGGGCGGTCCGGTCCACATCTCGCTCGCGTTCAATCCGTCGCACCTGGAGATCGTCAATCCGGTGGTCGAAGGCTCGTGCAAGGCACGCATGGAGCGGCGCGGCGACAAGGACGGCAGCGAAGTCCTGCCGGTGATCGTGCACGGGGACGCGGCGTTCGCGGGCCAGGGCGTGGTCATGGAAACGCTGAACATGGCCCAGACGAGGGGCTACGGCACGTTCGGCACCGTGCACATCGTGATCAACAACCAGATCGGATTCACCACGTCGGACCCGCGCGACTCGCGATCCACGACCTACTGCTCGGACGTCGTCAAGATGGTCGAGGCTCCGGTGCTGCACGTGAACGGCGACGACCCCGAAGCGGTCGTGTTCGCGACGCAGATCGCGCTGGATTTCCGCCAGGAGTTTCGCAGGGACGTGGTGGTGGACATCGTGTGCTTCCGCAAGCTGGGGCACAACGAGCAGGACACGCCGTCGGTCACCCAGCCGCTCATGTACAAGAAGATCGCCCAGCACCCCGGCACGCGCAAGCTGTACGCCGACAAGCTGGTCACGCAGGGACTGATCACCGACGACTACGCGGACGAAATGGTCAAGCGCTTCCGTGCGGCGATGGACGAGGGCAAGCACAGCTTCGACCCGGTGCTGTCGAACTTCAAGAGCAAGTACGCGGTCGACTGGATGCCGTTCCTGAACCGCAAGTGGACCGACTCGGCCGACACCTCGGTGCCGAAGGCGGAACTCAAGCGCATCGCCTCGCGGATCACCACGATGCCCTCGGATCTCACGTTGCATCCGCTGGTCGAGAGGGTGATGGGGGATCGCCGGGCGATGGCCGCCGGCGACCT
>JAHEDO010000225.1 GCA_024641185.1 Burkholderiaceae bacterium
TTCCCCACCAAGCAGCAGAAGGCGATTCTGGACGTCTCGCTCGACCAGAAAACGCTCGAGGAAATGCCGGTCAACGAGTATGTCGACCTGTACGTGATCTGAAATGAGGAGCCCGCTCGTCGCCGGGGTGGCCACCGCGATGGCGGGATCGCTCGTCGCGAGCGCCGGCGTGGCGCAAGACGCGTTCCCCAAGCGCGCGGTCGGGCTCTGGGAAGTCCGCGGCGTGTCCGCGCAGGCGTCGGGGCTGGCGCCGACCCGCTTTTGTGTGGGCGAATCCACTGACAGCGCGACCTCGCACCTCGATCGCAGCGTCGGGGAGCGCGGAGCGTGCACGCTGGGCGCCTTCAAGCGCGCAGGCACGGCATGGCTGGCAGAGTCGGTGTGTCGCGAGACCCGCAGCACCGTCGTCAGCCGCGCAATCGCCACCGGCGACTTCGACTCCGAGTACCGGATCGACACGCTCGTGACCTACGACCCGCCGCTGGGCGGCGTGCGCCGCGAGGACAAGGAGGCGATCGTCGCGCGTCGCCTCGGCCCGTGCGCGCCCGGTCAGAAGCCCGGCGACATGGTGATCCCGGGAATGGGAACGCTGAACATGGTCGACGGAAGCTTCCGCGCCGAAGCCGAGCCAGGCGCCAGGAAATCCGGACCGGCCGGCAGGACGAAGCAGTCGCGCTGAATGCCCGCGTGCGCCCCCGATGCCACGCGAACCGAGAACCGAGAACCGCATCTTCCATCGAAACGAATTCTTTATCACCCGAAAGCCAATCATGACCAACAATGCATTCAAGACGCTGCACGACTTCAAGCTCGCATCGGGCAAGGCCGCGAAGCTGCACTCGCTGCCCGTGCTGGCCAAGAAGTTTCCCAATGTCAAGCGACTGCCGGTGTCGATCCGCATCGTGCTCGAATCCGTGCTGCGCAACTGCGACGGCAAGAAAGTCACCGCGGAGCACGTGGAGCAGCTGGCCAACTGGAAGCCCAAGACCGCGCGCGTGGACGAGATTCCGTTCGTCGTCGCTCGGGTGGTATTGCAGGATTTCACCGGGGTTCCGCTGCTTGCCGACCTGGCCGCGATGCGCAATGTCGCGCAGAGCCTGGGCCGCAACCCGAAGACCATCGAACCGCTGGTGCCGGTCGACCTGGTGGTCGACCACTCGGTGATGATCGACCACTACGGCTCGGGTAAGGCCCTGGACCTGAATATGAAGCTGGAGTTCTCGCGCAACCAGGAGCGCTACCAGTTCATGAAATGGGGTATGCAGGCCTTTGACACCTTCGGCGTCGTCCCGCCCGGCTTCGGCATCGTCCACCAGGTCAATCTCGAGTACCTGGCCCGCGGCGTTCACAAGGGCAAGGACGGCGTGTTTTACCCGGACACCCTGGTGGGCACCGACAGTCACACCACCATGATCAACGGCATCGGCGTCGTCGGCTGGGGCGTCGGCGGCATCGAGGCGGAGGCCGGGATGCTGGGCCAGCCGGTGTACTTCCTGACCCCGGACGTGGTCGGCGTGGAACTCAAGGGCCGCCTGCGCGAAGGGGTCACCGCGACAGACCTCGTGCTGCGCGTCACCGAGATGCTGCGCAAGGAGAAGGTGGTCGGCAAGTTCGTCGAGTTCTTCGGCGAAGGCACCCGCAGCCTCGCCCTGCCCGACCGCGCCACCATCGCCAACATGGCGCCGGAGTACGGCGCGACGATGGGGTTCTTCCCGGTCGACGAGCGCACGATCGCCTACTTCGAGGGCACCGGACGGACCCGCTCGGAGATCGACGCTTTCGAGTCGTACTTCCGCGCCCAGGGCCTGTTCGGCGTGCCCATGCCCGGCGACATCGACTACAGCAACGTCGTGCAGCTCGACCTGAACACGGTGGTTCCGTCGCTTGCCGGACCGAAGCGGCCCCAGGACCGCATCGAGATCGGGAAGGTCAAGTCGACGTTCGCCGACCTGTTCAGCAAACCGCCCGCCGAGAATGGCTTCAACCAGCCGGCCGACAAGCTCGAGCGGGTCTTCACCGCGACCGACGGCACCGAGATCCGCAACGGCGACGTGCTGATCGCCGCGATCACGTCCTGCACCAACACGTCGAATCCGGGCGTGCTGCTGGCCGCCGGCCTGCTCGCCAAGCGCGCAGTCGAAGCGGGTCTGAAGGTTCGCAAGCACATCAAGACATCGCTTGCACCGGGATCGCGCGTGGTCACCGAATACCTGGAAAAGGCCGGGCTGCTGCCCTACCTGGAGAAACTCGGCTTTTCGGTCGCGGCCTACGGGTGCACCACCTGCATCGGCAACGCCGGCGACCTGACCCCCGAGATCAACGAAGTGATCACGAAGAACGACCTGGTGTGCGCTGCGGTGCTCTCCGGCAATCGCAACTTCGAGGCGCGCATCCACCCGAACCTGAAGGCGAATTTCCTCGCATCGCCCCCGCTGGTGGTGGCGTACGCGCTCGCAGGCAATGTGACGGTCGACCTGATGAGCCAGCCACTCGGCAAGGGCAAGGGCGGCAAGGACATCTGGATCGGCGACATCTGGCCCTCGAGCGACGAGGTCTACGCGCTGATGAAGTTCGCGATGAACCCGAAAGTGTTCAAGGCCAACTACGCGCAGGTCGAGGCGAACCCCGGCAAGCTCTGGGAGAATGTCAAAGGGACCAAGGGACAGGTCTACGACTGGCCGACGTCGACCTATATCGCGAAACCGCCGTTCTTCGACGATTTCACGATGGAACCGAAGGCGACCTCCGGCGACATCCAGGGCGCGCGTGCGCTGGGCGTGTTCGGCGACTCCATCACCACCGACCACATTTCGCCCGCCGGATCGATCAAGGACACTTCGCCGGCCGGAAAATGGCTGATCGCCAACGGAGTGGCCAAGGCGGACTTCAACAGCTACGGTGCCCGCCGCGGAAACCACGAGGTGATGATGCGTGGCACCTTCGCCAACGTGCGGATCAAGAACCTGATGATTCCGCTGACGCCCGACGGGTCGCGTGTCGAGGGCGGCATCACCGTCCACCAACCCAGTGGCGACCAGATGCCGATCTATGACGCGGCGATGCGCTACATCGCCGGCGGCGTGCCGACCATGGTGTTCGGCGGCGAGGAATACGGCACCGGGTCGTCGCGCGACTGGGCGGCCAAGGGCACGCAGCTGCTGGGCGTGAAGGCGGTCGTCGCCCGCAGTTTCGAACGGATCCATCGCTCCAACCTGGTCGGCATGGGCGTGCTTCCGCTGCAGTTCAAGGCCGGCGACACCGTCGACAGCCTGGGCATCACCGGAAAGGAGACTTACGACCTCGAGGGGCTCGATGGCGAGATTCGGCCGCAACAGCAGGTGACGCTGGTCATCCACCGGGCCGACGGCTCGGTCAAGCGCGTGCCGCTATTGCTGCGCATCGACACCGCGATCGAGGTGGACTACTTCCGGCACGGCGGGATCCTGCCCTTCGTGCTGCGGCAGCTCGCCGCCTGACGAGGGCCCTGCGCCTCGATCCGATCGGGCCGGCGAGCGCCCGAAGGGCGCCTTCCGGTGCGCGGCGACGTGCCGTTCGTCGCACCGGTCTTGCGCAAAGGGGGCGGCCGTCGGCCGCCCCTTGTCTCAGTGGCATTCTTCGGAGTTAAACTGCGGCAGGCCAATACAGGACCGACTGCCCTGCCGGCAACCCCATTGCTCTCGAACGTCACGCCCACCAAATCTACGCTGGCCCTATTCCCGCGCGCCTTGCTGATCGCGACGGCGGCGTTCGTCGCGTGCGTACTCGCCCGATTGCTGGCGTTCGGCAGCAGCGCCGAACTCGCGCTTTGGCCTGCTGCCGGTATCGCGGTCGCGTTCGCCTGGCGCTATGGCATCGCCTGGGTCGTCGCGGCAGGAATCGGCGCCGCCGCCTGGGCGTGGATGCACACCGGCAGCATGCCGCTCGCACTGACCGCGCTGGCCGCCAGCACTGCGGGCCCGGCCCTGGCAGTCACCGCGCTGCGTCGGCTGGGCGACTGGAAGCCCGCCGACTATCGACTCGACGCGATCCTGCGCTTCATGGTGGTCGTCGGGCTGCTCGCCGCGCCGCTCGACGCGGCGGTGTCGACCATCGGGATCCGCGCCTCCGGCGCCTTCGCCGGCATCCACCCAGCGCACATCTTCATGAGCTGGTGGCTGCTGGACGCGCTTGGCATGATGCTGGTCGCGCCGGCACTGCTCGCCTGGGTGCACGACCTCGCCCCGCCCACGCCCAAGAGGGCAGAGGATTCGTCGTTGCTCGACGCACCGGCCGTCCTGCTCACCCTCGGTGTCGTCACCGGAAGCCTGACGCTTTCCAACCTCGGCCAGGAGCATTACGCCCGGGCGCTGTTGTTCTTCTACTTCCCGATCGTCGCGTGGACCTCGATGCGGATGTCAGAACGGGCGACCGCGCTGTCGCTGTTCGTCACCGCGCTGCCCTTGCTGGCCGTGCGCGCACATCAGTCGGTGACTGACGTCGGCGGGAGCGCGGGAGCCGCCGGTGCGCTCGAAGGTGCGGTGCTGGTGCTTTGCGCGGTGGTGGTCGCGCTGCTGCTGCAGTCGGTCGCCGCGGACCGCCGCCAGGCGCTGAGCCGGGTCGCCGAACAGGCTCGCCAGGATCTGACGACCGGCCTGCTGAACGACCGTGGGCTGCTCGCCGAACTCGGCGAACGCCTGGTCTCGCCCGAGCGGCCGAACTACGGTCTGATCGGCATCCACATCGGCAATTTCGACACGATCCACGACCTGTGCGGGCCGATCCAGGCACTGCAACTCGAGCAGAGCGTGGCCATGCTGCTCCAGCGGCAGTCGGAGGGCGCGCAGGCCGCCCGGTTGTCTTCCGGGCGATTCTCGCTCATCGTCACATCGGACACGGTGGCCCAGGTACGCACGCTCGCGCGCGAAATCTACGCGCAGTTGAACGGGCAGGTCTACAAGGCAACCCACGGCAGCATCCGGCTTCAGGCCAGCGTCGGCGGCCTTCTGATCGACCGCCATGTGCTGATCAACGCCGAGGACTGTCTGCTGTCGCTGTCGGACGCGATGGCGATCTCGGCCAGCGTGCGGGACCCGCAGCTCTTCGTCGAGCCGCTCTCGCAGACGATGATCGACGCGCGGCGCTCCCATCAGGGCAAGATCGAGCACGTCCGCGAAGCGATCCGCGAGCAGCGCCTGGAGGTGTACGCGCAGCCG
>JAHEDO010000226.1 GCA_024641185.1 Burkholderiaceae bacterium
GACTTCTATCACAAGCGCTACGGCAAGCTGGTCGAGGTGGTCACCAGCCTGTCGATCACCGCGTCCTACCTGGGCTGGACCTCGGCGCAGCTGACGGCGCTGGGGCTGGTGTTCTTCGTGATGTCCGGCGGCACGCTGACGCTGAACGAGTGCATCCTGATCGGCGCGCTCACCGTGATGATCTACACGATGTTCGGTGGCATGTGGTCGGTGGCGCTGACCGACCTGTTCCAGACGGTGATCATCGTCATCGGCCTGCTGCTCATCGCCTGGCTCGTCGGGGACATGGCGGGTGGCCCCGTCAACGTGATCGCAAAGGCCCATGCCGCCGGCAAGTTCGAGTTCTGGCCCAAGGGCGGGATCGCGCAGTGGCTGCCCTTCGTCGCCGCCTGGATGACGATGGCGCTCGGCTCGATTCCCCAGCAGGACGTGTTCCAGCGGGTGACCAGCGCCAAGGACGAGAAGACCGCGAGGCGCGGCACGCTGATCGGGGGCGCGCTGTATTTCGTGTTCGCGTTCGTGCCGATGTTCATCGCCTATTCCGCGATCGTCATCGACCCGGGATTCACGGAGCTGTTCAGCTCCGGCGACGAACGCGAAATCCAGCGCATCCTGCCCGACCTGATCCTGGGCCGGACCCCACTGTGGGCGCAGGTGATGTTCTTCGGCGCCCTGCTGTCGGCGATCCTCTCGACCGCGAGCGGCGCGCTGCTCGCGCCCACTGCGTTGTTCACCGAAAACGTGCTCAAGCCGTTCATGCCGCAGATCAGCGACCGGCGGTTCCTGACGCTGCTGCGCACGGTGCTCGTGTTGTTCACCGGTGCAGCACTGCTGTTCGCGCTGAATTCGCGCAGCACGATGTACGAGATGGTGCAGAACGCCTACAAGGTGACGCTGGTCGGCGCGCTGGTGCCTCTGGCCGCGGGCATCTTCTGGAAGCGCGCGACGGTGCAGGGGGCGATCGTGTCGATCTTCTTCGGCCTGACCGTCTGGCTCGCGTCGGAGTTCAACTTCGCCGGCGCGCTGGTACCGCCGCAGATCAACGGGCTGGTGGCGGCGATCGTCGGCATGCTGATCGGCTCCCTGACCCCGCAGCTGATCAGCGAGCGCAGGTCGCACAGCGCTCACGCGGCGGCCGATCCGCGCTAAGTTGCAGCGGTTTCGGCCCGCCTGCGCGGAGCACGGAAGCTCGACGCGGGCACACGGGCACACGGGCACACGGGTAACGGCACGACACACAGCAAGGTGCACAGCGACAACTCTCACGATAACGGCGACGTCATGGCCGCGCTGCGTCGCATGGGGCTTGCCGCGCCCGGCGAGACGGTATGCCTGGAGCCGCTCGCGGGCGGTGTGTCATCCGACATCTTCGTCGCCCATCTCGAAGGCGGACCGGTCTGCGTCAAGCGCGCGCTCGCGCGTCTGAAGGTCGCGGCCGAATGGCGCGCGCCCACCGAGCGCAACCGCTACGAGGCCGCGTATCTGCGCTTCGCGGCCGCGGTGGCGCCCGGTGCGGTGCCCGAGGTGCTGGCCGCCGACGAGGAGTCGCTGGCCTTCGCCATGCCCTATCTGGACCCGGCCACCCATCCGGTATGGAAGCAACTGCTTCGAGACGGCCGCACCGACCCGGAATTCGCCCGCCGGGTCGGCCGGGTTCTCGCCCGAATCCACGCGGCGAGCGCCGATCGCGCGGATCTGGCGCGCGAGTTCGCCACCGACGCGAACTTCCATGCGATCCGACTCGAGCCCTACCTTGAGGCGACTGCGCGCGCCCACCCGGACCTCGCACCGACCCTGCTCGCGGTGTCCGCCCGGACCGCGTGCACGCGGCGCGCGCTGGTGCACGGCGACGTCAGCCCGAAAAACATCCTCGCCGGCCCACTCGGACCTGTGCTGCTCGACGCCGAGTGTGCCTGGTTCGGAGACCCTGCCTTCGATCTCGCGTTCTGCCTGAACCACCTGCTGCTCAAGGCCGTCTGGCGCCCCGCCCATCGCGAGGGTTATGCTCGCTGCTTCGACACGCTGGCCGCCGCCTACCTGTCGGCGGTGGGCTGGGAGCCTGCCACCGATCTCGAAATGCGCGCTTCCACACTGCTTCCGGGACTGCTGCTCGCCCGAATCGACGGAAAGTCGCCGGTCGAGTACATCCGCGCCACCGCCAATCGCGAATGGGTTCGCGGCTTCGTCCGCCACTGGCTGGCCGCCGCGCCGGGCGCCGGCGGCACACAGCGCGGTCGCCTGGCGCCGCTCGCCGAAGCGTGGTACCGGGGGCTCGCCCAGCACCCGCCGTCCAGGGAGGACTGATCCGAATGGCCCGAATCGCCCGCACCATCGCCCGCTGAGTCTGGGACTCGCGAGGCCGTCCGACGCTCGAAGTCGAGGTGGCACTCGACGACGGCGCCATCGGGCGCGGCATCGCACCGGCCGGCGCCTCGCGCGGCGCCCGCGAGGCGGTCGACGCGCGCGACGGCGGCGAGCGGCTCGGCGGATTCGACGTGCGCGGCGCGGTGGACACCGTGCTCACGCGCGTCGCGCCAAGGCTGGCTGCGGTCGAACTCGACACCCCGCTTGCGGCGGACCGCGTACTGCTGGAACTCGACGACTCGCCGACCAAGTCCGCGATCGGGGGCAATGTCAGTGTCGCGACCTCGATCGCCTGCGCACAGGCTTTCGCCATCAGCGCGGGCCTGCCGCTGTGGCGGGTGCTCTCGGGCGACGCACCGGTGTCGGTGCCGCTGCCCGAGGTACAGATCTTCGGGGGCGGCGCGCACGCGGGGCGGCGCATCGACATCCAGGACCTGATGGTGATCGCCCGATCCGCGCAGTCGGTCGAGCAGGCACTCGAGATGACCGCCGAGGTCTATCTCGCCGCGGGCCGCCTGATGGCCGAGCGCGGTGCCCTCGCCGGGGTCGCCGACGAAGGCGGGTTCTGGCCCGCTTTCTCGACGAACGAGGAGGCGATCGAAATGCTGCTGCGCGCGATCGAGGCCGCCGGGTACGTACCGGGCGACGAGGTCGCGATCTCGCTGGACATCGCCGCTAGCGAATTGCGCACCGACCACGGCTATCGCCTCGCGCTGGAGTCTCGGTCGATCGACAGCGCAGCGATGTGCGCGCTGCTGGGCGGCTGGCTGGACCGCTACCCGATCTGCTCGATCGAGGACCCGCTCGCCGAGGACGACATCGAGGGAATGCGACGGTTCACCCGCGCGTTCGGCAAGCGCGTGCAGATCGTCGGCGACGACTTCCTCGTCACCAACGCGGCCTTCGTCGAAGCCGCCGCGCTGCAGGGCGCCTGCAATGCGGTCCTGGTCAAGCCGAACCAGGCGGGCACGCTGAGCGAGGCGCTGGACGCGCTCACCACCGCGCGACGCATGCGCTGGAGCACGATCGTTTCCGCCCGCTCAGGCGAAACCGAAGACACGACGATCTGCGACCTCGCGATCGGCTGGAACGCGCGCCAGCTGAAGGTCGGGTCGATCACGCGCGGCGAGCGCACCGCGAAGTGGAATGCGCTGATCCGGGCCGAGCAGGCACTGGGCGCGGCGGCGTTCGCCGACGGCGGCTGGCTTCCGGTGTCGACACGGCGCGGCTGAGCGGACGCGGCAACCGCCCCTAGCGACTCGCCGTCCTGGTCCGCTCCGACAGGGCGTCGATGTCCTGCGCGTAATCCCGCAGCCGCCGCGACAGGTACTCGCGCTGCCGCGGGCTGGCCTGCGCCACCATCGACGCGGCCAGCGCGTCGCTCGCAGCGACCGCCTGTTCGATCCGCAACCGGTGCTGCGGGTCCCGGCTCTCCCACATCGTGGCCAGCGCTTCGCGCGCGACCCGCAGCGCCTCGTCGTGAGGGATCTGCTCGCTGCGCAGACGCTCCAGGAGCGCGACCATCCGCTGCTGCCGCGCCACACGCTCGGCAAACCAGGCCTCGTCGCTGGCCGGGAGCGTCCGTGCGCGCGCGCTCAGGTCGCGCAGCTGTGCCTCATCGAGGTCGCCCAGGAAGAACTCCACGCGCTTGACCACCCGCTCGACGCGCGCCTCCTCGCGCGCCTCCGGGTCTGCCTGGAGATGCGTGTCTCGGTACTTGTCGTTCGACTCCGCCAGTCGCTGGCGCAGCCGCGCGATCTGATCCGGCCGAAGCGTGGGCGCGAGCTCGACCACACCCGGCGCAAGGCGTTCGGCGAACGCCACCCATGCCTGGTCGACTCGGCCGCGCCACGCGCGCAGCTGGCTGGCGTCGACCGGAGTGCGCAATCTGTCATCGACAGCCCTGAGGAAGCCCCCATACTCGGGAAGCTGATCGTGACGATGCCACTGCTGCAGTCGGTTCAGGTGTCGGTCGACGATATCGCGCTGGTTCGGGTCGAGGTCCAGGTAGCTGTTGATCTGCCAGCGCGCAAGCGTGGGCAGCGCGTCGTAGCCCATTTTGGAGAACGAACAGCCCGCGGCCGCGAGCGCGACGGCGAGCACCGCGAGCAACAGCCGCACACGACGCATGTTAAGATTTTCGACAAGGGTTGACATTCAATCGCAAGTCATTGATTCATAATCATAAATGAACATCGTTGTGCTCGCTGCGGGGATGGGCAGGCGGATGCGGTCCGACCTTCCGAAGGTTCTGCACCCGCTCGCGGGCAAGCCCCTGCTCGCGCACGTGCTCGATTGCGCGCGAAGTCTAGCGCCTAACCGGCTAGTCGTAGTGTACGGCCACGGGGGCGAGCGGGTCCCCGCGACGCTGAAGGCGCCGGATCTGCAGTGGGCGTTGCAGGAGCCCCAGCTGGGCACCGGACACGCGGTGATGCAGGCCGTGCCGATGCTCGACGACAGCGTTCCGACCCTCGTCCTCTACGGCGACGTCCCGCTGACCTCGGCGAAGACGCTCGCCCGGCTGATCGAGGCTGCCGGCGCGCAGCGGCTCGCACTGCTCACCGTGGATCTCGCCGATCCGACCGGCTACGGCCGCATCGTGCGCGACGGCGATCGCATCGTGCGCATCGTCGAGCACAAGGACGCGGACGACGCGACGCGCGCCATCCGAGAGGTCAACACCGGCATCCTGGTTGCGCCGACTCCGGCGCTCAAGCGCTGGCTCGGCGCACTGTCCAACGACAACGCGCAGCGCGAGTACTACCTGACCGACATCGTCGCCGCCGCGGTGGCCGACGGCGTCGAGGTCGTCGGCACCCAGCC
>JAHEDO010000227.1 GCA_024641185.1 Burkholderiaceae bacterium
CGAAGCGTCGTTCGGCGATCTCGCCACCCTCGGGCACCGGGCCCTCCGGCGCATCCGGCGCATCCGGCGCTGTTGCGCCGAGCCCCGCCGTCACCGGCGCATGCGCACCGACCGGCCCGATCGAGGCCACCACCCGCTGCTCAGGGCAGCAGGACCGTGCATCCGGTGGTCTTGCGCGCCTGGAGATCCACGTGGGCCTTGGCCGCGTCGGCCAGTGCGTAGCGCTGGTCGATTTCGATCTTGACCTTGCCCGACGACACCATGCGCATCAGGTTGCCGGCCATCTCTTCGAGCGTGCTGCGATTGCCGGTGTGCGACATCAGCGAGGGGCGGGTGATGTACAGCGAACCCTTCAGCGCGGCCAGCGGCATCGGCGGCACCGGCCCCGATGCGTTGCCGAAGCTGACCATCAGGCCGAAGGGCTGCAGCGAGTCGAGCGACGCCTGGAACGTGTCCTTGCCGACCGAGTCGTAAACCACCGGCACCATCTTGCCTCCGGTGATTTCGCGCACGCGATCGGCGATGTTTTCCTTCTTGTACAGGATCGTGTGGTCGCAGCCGTACTTGCGCGCGAGCGCCGCCTTTTCCTCCGAGCCGACCGTGCCGATCACGGTGACGCCGAGCGCCTTGGCCCATTGCATCGCGATCAGGCCCACGCCCCCCGCAGCCGCGTGGAAGAGAATCGTCTGGCCCTTCTGCACCCTGTAGGTACGGCGCAGCAGGTATTCCACGGTCATGCCCTTGAGCATCATCGCGGCCCCGGTTTCGTAGCTGATCGACTTCGGCAGCTTGACCAGCGGATGGGCGGGCATGTTGCGCAACTCACTGTACGAACCCTGCGGCCCGCCCGCGTACGCGACGCGGTCGCCCACCTTCAGGCCGGTGACCCCGGCGCCGACAGCGGTGACGTCTCCTGCGCCTTCGGTGCCCAGGCCGGAGGGCATCGGCGCCGGATAGAGGCCTGAACGAAAATAGACGTCGATGAAATTCAGCCCGACCGCTTGATGGCGAACCTGTACTTCACCGGGGCCGGGAGGGCCGACCGCGACGTCGACGAACTTCATCACCTCCGGGCCGCCGGTCTGCTCGATTCGGATTGCCTTTGCCATGATTCTTCCCTCGGTGAAAATGTCTGATTGGAACGTCTGAAAGCGGGTGGAAGTATAGCGATTTAAGAGTGTTCCGACGCCCGCGGCCGGAGTGCGACCTCGCAGCCCGGTGGACGACCCGGTTCTCGGACCGCTCCTCAGTAGGTACCGGGGTACGCGCCGCCGTCGATCAGGAAGTTCTGTCCGGTGACATAGCTGGCCTGTGCGCTGCACAGATAGGCGCAGGCCTGACCGAACTCTTCCGGGTTGCCCAGGCGGCCCGCGGGCACCGTCGCGACGCGGCGCGCGAGCGCCTCGTCGAAGCTGATCCCCGCGCTCTGGGCCTGCATCTCGACCGTCTTCTGAAGCCGGTCGGTACCGAAGACGCCCGGCAGCAGGTTGTTGATGGTGACATTGTGCGCGACCGTCTTGCGCGACAGACCGGCGACGAAACCGGTCAGCCCGCTGCGCGCCCCATTGGACAGGCCCAGGATGTCGATCGGCGCCTTCACCGCGCTCGAGGTGATGTTGACCACCCGCCCGAACTTGCGCGCAATCATCGGGTCGACGGTCGCCTTGATCAGTTCGATCGGCGTGAGCATGTTCGCGTCGATCGCGCGGATCCAGTCATCGCGCGTGAACTTGCGAAAATCTCCCGGCGGCGGTCCGCCCGCGTTGTTGACCAGGATATCGACCTGCGGGCAGGCGGCAAGCGCCTCGGCGCGCCCTGCTTCGGTCGTGATGTCGCAAGCCACCGCGACCACCGTCGCGCCGGTCTCGCCGCCGATGCGCGCCGCGGCTTCGCGCAGCGGTTGCGCCGAGCGCGCGTTGATCACCACGTTCACGCCTTCGCCGGCCAGCGCGCGTGCGCAGCCATAGCCCAGGCCCTTGCTCGCGCCGCACACCAGCGCCCACTTTCCAGCGATTCCGAAATCCATGTTCAGTGTTTCCTTGTCGTCGAGTTGAAATTGATGTCAGCGGCCCACTGCCGCGGTCGCCACCGCGCGGTCCGGGCTCGTGGCGGCCGCCTCGAGGAACGGCGCTAGCGCTTCTTGCCCAGGATCGAGCCGAGCACCCCCCGGACGATCTCGCGCCCGAACGTGGAGCCAATGGTGCGCGCCGCGCTCTTGGCCGCGGCCTCGAACATGGAGTCCTTGCGCCCCGAGCCGCGCATCGCGCCGCCGAGCGCGTCCCTCAGCATGTCTCCGATTCCGCCCTCGTGCGCCGTGTTGTCCGCGCCTGGCGTCTCGGCGGGCCCGCCATGCCCGGCCGCAGGAGCCAGCGCACGCGCCTTGAGCTTCTCGTAGGCCGATTCGCGATCGACCGGCTTGTCGTAGACGCCGGCGACGACCGAGTTCGCGACCAGCGCGGCGCGCTCCGTGTCGGTGATCGGGCCGATCCGCGTCCCGGGGGGCAGGACGAATGCCCGCTCGACGACGCTCGGGCGACCCTTCTCGTCCAGCATCGACACCAGTGCCTCGCCGACCCCCAGTTCCATGATCGCCTGTTCGGCGCTGAATTTCGGATTCGCGCGCATGGTCTCGGCTGCCGCCCTGACCGCCTTCTGGTCGCGCGGCGTGAAGGCGCGCAGCGCGTGCTGGACCCGGTGGCCGAGCTGGCCGAGCACCGTTTCCGGAATGTCCAGCGGATTCTGCGTGACGAAATAGACGCCCACGCCCTTGGATCGCACCAGCCTCACCACCTGCTCGATTTTCTCGAGCAGAGGCTTGGGCGCCTCGTCGAACACCAGATGCGCCTCGTCGAAAAAGAACACGAAGCTCGGCTTTTCCCGATCGCCGACCTCGGGCAGCCGCTCGAACAGATCCGACAGCAGCCACAGAAGGAACGAGGCGTACAGGCGAGGCGCGTTCATCAGCTGGTCCGCGGCGAGCACGTTGACCACGCCGCGGCCGGACGGATCGGTCTGCATCATGTCGTCGAGGTTGAGCATCGGCTCGCCGAAGAAACGGTCTGCGCCCTGCGAATCGAGCGCCAACAGCCCGCGCTGGATCGCACCGATCGACGCGGCCGACACGTTGCCGTACTCGGTGGTGAAATCGCGCGCCTTTTCGCCCACGTACTGCAGCATCGCTCGCAGGTCCTTGGCGTCGAGCAGCAGCAGCCCCTGGGCGTCGGCGATCTTGAACACCAGGTGCAGCACGCCTTCCTGGATCTCGTTGAGCCCGAGCATCCGCGACAGCAGCAGCGGTCCCATGTCGGAGACCGTCGCGCGCAACGGGTGCCCCTTCTGACCGTAGACGTCCCACAGCGTGACCGGCAGCGCGCGAAACGCGGGCTCTGCGACGCCGAGCCGGTCGAGCCGCTCCTTGAGCTTGGGAGACATCTGACCCGCCTGCGAGACGCCGGCGAGATCGCCTTTGACGTCGGCGACGAACACCGGGACGCCGATCGACGAAAAGCGCTCGGCCAACACCTGCAGCGTGACCGTCTTGCCGGTGCCCGTGGCACCGGTGATCAGTCCGTGCCGGTTGGCCAGCGCCGGCAGTATGCAGAGTTCATTGCCGTCGGCGACGGCAATCGGGAGGGGTTCGAGCATGGAGGCGTCCTGCGCGCCCCGGGGGCGCGCCTCGTCGAGAGTGAATGATAAAATCGCGGCCGGTTCCGCAATACCCCCGATTCGAACACGCTGCCCGTGGCCATTGCAAGCCGGCAGTCGAAAGGTCCAGTTATGGCCGGCCATTCCAAATGGGCCAATATCCAGCACCGCAAAGGGCGCCAGGACGCCAGGCGCGGCAAGCTGTTCACGCGCCTGATCAAGGAGATCACCGTTGCCGCCAAATTGGGCGGCGCCGACGTATCGACGAACCCGCGACTGCGCATGGCGATGGAGAAGGCCTCCGACGCAAACATGCCCAAGGACACGGTCCAGAAAGCGATCCAGCGCGGCGCGGGGGGGTTGGACGGCGCGACCTACGACGAGATCCGCTACGAGGGCTACGGCATCGGCGGCGCGGCGATCATCGTCGATTGCATGACCGACAACCGGACGCGCACCGTCGCCGAGGTGCGACACGCGTTCTCCAAGAACGGCGGGAATCTCGGCACCGACGGCTCGGTGGCTTACCTGTTCAAGCATTGTGGTCAATTGCTGTTCGCGCCCGGAACCTCCGAGGACAGAGTCATGGAGGCCGCGATCGAGGCGGGCGCCGAGGACATCGCAAGCGATGAAGAGGGTGGCGTCGAGGTGATCTGCGCGCCGGGGGACTTCGCCCAGGTGAAGCAGGCGCTGGATGCGGCCGGGCTGAAGGCGGAGGTCGCTGAAATCACGATGAAGCCCCTCACCGAGACCGAACTCGGCGGCGAGGACGGGACCCGCATGCAGAAGCTGCTCGATGCGCTCGAGAACCTCGACGACGTGCAGCAGGTCTACACCAACGCGGTGTTCGACGAGCAGCAGGCCTGAGGGCCGGCCGCCGCACGCGCGCAACCGCTGCTGAAGAATGATCCGAGCATGAAAGTTCTCGTCGTCGGTTCCGGAGGCCGCGAGCACGCGCTCGCCTGGAGGCTCGCCCAGTCCCCGCGGGTAAACCGTGTGTTCGTCGCCCCGGGCAACGGGGGCACGGCGCGCGAGCCCGGGCTGAAGAACCTGCCGATCACCGATCTCGCGGCGCTGGCCGACTACGCACGCGATGAACAGATCGCCTTCACCGTCGTCGGGCCCGAGGCGCCGCTGGCCGCAGGCATCGTCGACCTGTTCCGCGAGCGCGGGCTGCGCATCTTCGGGCCGACGAGAGCGGCGGCCCAGCTCGAATCGTCCAAGGACTTCGCCAAGGCCTTCATGAAGCGCCACGGCATTCCGACAGCGGAATACGAGACCTTCACCGACGCCGCGGCGGCGCACGAATACGTGCAGCGGCGCGGCGCGCCGATCGTCATCAAGGCCGACGGCCTGGCGGCGGGCAAGGGCGTCGTCGTCGCGGCCACCCTGGAAGAGGCGCACGCGGCGATCGATGCGATGCTGATCGACAACCGCATGGGGTCGGCGGGCGCGCGGGTGGTGATCGAGGAGTTCCTGCGTGGCGAGGAGGCCAGCTTCATCGTGCTGGTCGACGGCAGAAACGTGCTCGCGCTG
>JAHEDO010000228.1 GCA_024641185.1 Burkholderiaceae bacterium
ATGGATCCGCTCGGCCCGCCGAATCTCCAGCAACGCGCGATAGTACGGATACAGGTGCAGCGGTTGCACCGGCGCGCTGCGCAGCAGTTCTTCGCTGTGCTCGACCACCGCCCGGAACGCGCGCTGCAGGCGCGACACCAGTTCGCCGGTGAGCGGCACTTCGGCGCGTTCGACCGCGTCGAGCAGATGCTCCGCCTCCTGCGTGATCAGGGGCAGCCCGTCGATCGCGACGACCTGCAATGCACCGTGCGCCTGGTGCAGCGACGCGCGGGCCGCACGCAGCGACGAGTAGTCCTCGGAGCCGGATTCGAGCTGACGCCCGAGCAGGCGATCGGCCTGCGCGAGCGACTCCCGGATTTCGCCGAGGCACCAGGATAGAGTGACGAGGTCGGGGGCCATTGCGGTGTCCTGGTTGCGTTCGATGCCTGACTCAGGCGACCTTGAAGCGCGACACCGAGCTCTTGAGCTCCTGCGCCAGTTCCGAGAGCTGCCGGATCGACCCGGCGGTCTGCAGCGTGCCTTCGCTGGTCTGCTCGGTGACCAGCAGGATCCGCTGGATCGCCTGCGCCACCGTGCCCGCGGATGCGGCCTGCTTGGAGGTGGTGGTCGAGAAGCCCTCGATCAGCTCGGCCAGCTGGGTCGACACCCGTCCGATCTCGCCGAGCGCGCGTCCGGCCTCGTCGGACAGCCGCGTGCCCTCGACCACGCCCTGGGTGCTGCGCTCCATCGCGACCACCGCGTCCTGCGTATCGGTCTGGATCGTCTTGATCAGTGCGGCGATCTGCTTGGTCGCCTCGCCCGAGCGCTCGGCCAGCCGCTGGACCTCCTCGGCCACCACGGTGAAGCCCCGTCCGGCCTCGCCCGCCGAGGCGGCCTGGATCGCGGCGTTCAGCGCCAGCACGTTGGTCTGCTCGGTGATGTCCGAAATCAGCTCGACGATCTCGCCGATCTCCTGCGACGACTCGCCCAGCCGCTTGATGCGCTTGGCCGTCTCCTGGATCTGGTCGCGGATGCCGTTCATGCCGGTGATCGCGTTGTGCACCGCGGCCGCGCCGTCCTCGGAGGCGGACAGCGAGTGCCTGGCGACGTTCGCGGATTCCGACGCCCGGGACGACACCTCGTTGATCTGCTGCGCCATCCGAAGCACCGCCTCGCCGGTCGCGCGGATCTCGCGCGACTGCTGTTCCGACGCCGACTGCAGGCTCGCCGCGATCACCTGCGCCTTCGACGACGCCTCGTTGACCAGTTCGGCCGTCGCGTTGATCCGCGACACCAGGTTGCGCAATTCCTCGACGGTGTAGTTCACCGAATCCGCGATCGCACCGGTGATGTCCTCGGACACGGTCGCCTGGATCGTCAGGTCGCCGTCGGCGACCTCCTGCAGTTCGTTCATCAGCCGCAGGATCGCCGCCTGGTTCTGGTCGTTGGTGCGCTTGGCTTCCTGCTCCAGGCGCTCGGCCTCGCGGCGCTGCCGTTCCGCTTCGTCGGCGCGGGTGCGGCTGTCGCCCAGGTACGTCTGCACCAGGCCCAGCCCGGCCAGCGCCGAGACGCCCGCAAAGAACGCCACCACCCACAGGTTCCAGGACCGCGACGCGTCGGAGGCTCGCAGCGACCCCTGGATCGACTCCAGCTGGCGGCGCAGCACCTCACTGTCGCCGAACAGCGTCAATTCCGCCCGCTTGGCCTCCTGGATCTTCGCGATGTCGCGCACGATCAGTCCAAGGGGCTGGTCGATCTTGACGAGCTGGCGCTTGATCTGGTCGAGCGCACGCCGGCTGTCCGAGTCGGAGACGGGCGGGATGCGCAGCCGCTCGTTGCCCGAGAGCAGGCTGTCGACGATCTCCCGGAAGAAGATCGCGTCCGATCCCATGGCCGCGGCGGCCTGCATGTTCACCGTCTCGCCCAGCAGCAGCTGGTTGACGTCCTTGGCGATCTTCTGCGTCAGCATCACCAGGTCGCCCGCGACCGAGACTTCGCGCGGGCTCGCGTTGGCCCGCAGTTTCTGCGCCGCCACCGTCTGCGCCGCGTCGAGCAGCGCCTTGTTCGAGTCGTTGACCGCCTTGCGCATCGCGCCCAGAGACTGCAGCAGCCGCTCGTGCTCGAGCATCTTGGCCGCGGCGGCGTCGGAGACGCGCCAGGACTGCGCGAGCCTGCTCACGTCGGCCATCGCTTCCGAGGGCAGCGGCGCAGAGCGCCCGCCGACCGGGTTCTCGCCCCCCTGCAGCGTGGAGACCGCGCTCGCCATCGCGTCGCGGCTCTCGCGCAACTGGCGGAACGCGTCGTCGTTGCCGCTCATCGCGCCGGGCGCCGCCTTGGCCAGGCGCTGCGAATGCGTGAGCGCCTCGCCGACGATCTGGTTGAGCTGCGCGTCGCTCTTCGCCTGACGCGAGTCGAGCCACAGGAACATGAACGCGATCAGCAGCGACACGATCAGCGTCGGAAGCAGCACCTGCAACTGCTTGCGGAACGGCATGTCGCCGATCCAGGGAATCCGGGTCGCGAAACTCTGGGCGCGCGGGCGTTCCGGCGGCATCGTCGCCTTATGGACGTCGGGCGCCTCGTGCCGGGCGCCCGCCGACGGCGCCGGCCCGGCCATCAGCGTCGGGTCGGCCACGGTGTCGGGATCCAGTGAATCCATCATCCGGGTCGGCAGCAGATCGTCGGCGATGACCGTATCGGGGTCGGCGCGCTCGCGGCCGCCCGGGCCGTTGAAAAGCAAGCTTGCGAGCTTCATCGTGATCGTTCCTCGAATCGGGTCGACACGGGCCTAGCGGCTCGCTGACAGGAATTGCTCGTCCGCCGCCAGTCTGGACAGGCTCAGTTCGTGCCAGTCACGACCCTCGCCGTCGAGCAGGCAGCGGCCCGCCCATGCCGCCCAATGCTGCCGCGAGGCGTCTTCGGTCCAGCCCTGCGGGTCGTGCAGGCCGAGCATGCGCGTGACGATCAGCGCCGCGTTGACGTTCAGCGACGCGCTGAAGGCCAGGAGCCGCGCCTCCTTGGCGATCGGCGTGGCCGAATCGCCGGCGAAGCGCTGCAGGTCCGCGACCGCGAACAGCGTGCCGCGCAGGTTCGCCAATCCGACGAGCCAGTCGCGGGTCAACGGCACCGGCGTGATCATGGCCGGCATCGGCACGATCTCGCCGGCCTCGGCCAGGTCGACCAGCCAGCGCTGCTCGCCGATCTGCAGTCCGAGCTGCGCGGTCCGCGGCGCGATGGTCGCCTCGCGCAGGCGCTCGGTCAGGCGCTCCTGGAAGTCGCGCATGCGCTCCTTGCGCTCCGACCGGAGCTCGTCCACCGCGGTGTCCCCGTTCACGCGACGAGGCCCGCGATCTCGGACAACAATTCTTCGGCGCGGATCGGCTTGGTCAGATACCCGCGTGCGCCCTGGCGCAGGCCCCAGATGCGATCCGTCTCGTTGGACTTGCTCGAACAGATCACGATCGGGATCTCCTGCGTCTCCGGATCGCGCGACAACTCGCGCGTCACCTGAAAGCCGCTCTGGCCGGGCATGACGACGTCCATCAGCACGAGGCTGGGTCGCTCGGCCCGGATCTTGGCGACCGCCTCGTCGCCGTTCTCGGCGGTGATGACGGTGTAGCCCTTCTTGGCCAGCAGGTCGGCCAGGAAGAAGCGCTCGGTCGGCGAATCGTCGACGACGAGGATCTTGTGCGTCACGCGGGCCGGGGGGATCGCGACGGCCGTCATGTCAGGCCACCGCGCCGCGCCGCGCGAACTGCGCGACCGCCTGAATCAGACTGTCCTTGGTGAACGGCTTGGTCAGGTACTGTTCCGAGCCGACCATCCGCCCGCGCGCCCGGTCGAACAGGCCGTCCTTGGAGGACAGCATGATCACCGGGGTCTGGTGGAACTTCGGGCTCTTCTTGATCAATGCGCAGGTCTGGTAGCCGTCGAGCCGCGGCATCAGGATGTCGCAGAAGACCAGGTCGGGGTCGTTGTCGGCGATCTTGGCCAGCGCGTCGAAACCGTCTTCCGCGACGATGACCCGGCAGCCGGCCTGCCCCAGGAAGATCTCGGCGCTTCGACGGATCGTGTTGCTGTCGTCGATCACCATCACCTTGATTCCGGAGAGCTCGGCGGGCTGGTTCATCGGGACTCCGTTCGGTTCAGTGTGCGCATTTGAATAATTTCTTTATTCTGAACGACTTACACGTCAAATTTCAACCATTTCGAAATCTTCTTTGCGGGCGCCACATTCCGGGCAGGTCCAGTTCATCGGAATGTCGGCCCAGCGGGTGCCGGGTGCCAGCCCCTCTTCGGGCGCGCCCTTCTCTTCCTCGTAGATCCATCCGCAGATCAGGCACATGTAGGTCCGGTACGGTTCGCTCATCTTCTTTCCTGGCAGGTCGGTCTTCGGTTCTGCCCGATTTCTCGGGTGTTGCCCGATCGTTGTCGGGTTTTGGCCGATGTTACCTTGCCGGGTCAGGTCGCTTGCCAGGGTGCCGACCGGTGGCGAGACACCTGCGACGAACGCGCGCCCGGGTGTGGGGTTCGCACCTGGCGAGGTCGAGGCGATCGCCCGGGGTTCCGGCGGCGGCGGTCCCTTTCGATTCGGGCCGAGCCGGCCCAGGGAACGAAAAAGCCACCTCGCGGTGGCCTTTTCGTGCCCACCCCGTTCGCCTGCTGCGAGACTCCGGGGTCAGGGCTGCGAAAGCTACGCTGCCATCAAGGCGCCGCAACAGGGCGGCACTCGGACGGAAGATACTTCGCGGCGATAGCGGCGGAGGCGCAAACCCACGTCAGCTGACCCGTATTGGCTGCGACTTCGGTCGGCGTGAAGGTGATGGCACCAGCTGCGTTCGGCACCGTCGAGGTTATGGTCACAACGCCGGTCACATCGGTGACTGCCACATTGCTGACGTACTTGGTCGCGCCCGGGAACGTGTAGCCGCTGTTGGCCGCCGTGACCGCCGCCAGCGAACCGAGCGACGATGTGGTCTCGGCGACCGCCAGCTTGGCCGGCGCGCCCATGACCACGGCTTCACTGACCTTGGCGCGGGTCGTGTAGTCCTGATACGCCGGCAGCGCGACGGCCGCCAAAATGCCGATGATCGCCACGACGATCATCAGTTCGATCAGCGTGAAGCCCTTTTGAATCTTGCGGCGA
>JAHEDO010000026.1:0-17829 GCA_024641185.1 Burkholderiaceae bacterium
GCCGAGGAAGATGTGCCGAAATCGCAGATGAACCTGCAGTTCTCGGTGGCGACGGATTGAGCGTTTCCCCGCGCAGGGCCCCCGCCGGCGCGGCGAGGCGCTATACTTGCACTTCAGCGCCGATTTGCCTCTGCTTGCGGGCGCTTAACAAGTACAGCTAAAACGAGGGGATGAAAACCCGCTCGAGCTGTGCTCTTGCGGGTTTTTTTTGCTGGGATCGACATGACCGATCAATCCGACTTCGACGCGCTGGGTTTCGACACCCGGGCGGTGCGTGCCGGCATCGAGCGCACCCACTTCGGCGAACACGCCGAGCCGATCTTCATGACCTCGAGCTTCGTCTTCGAGAGCGCCGCGCAGGCCGCGGCGCGATTCGCCGGTGACGAGCAGGGGTTCGTTTACTCGCGGTTCTCCAATCCGACGGTACAGGCGTTCCAGGACCGCCTGGCATCGCTGGAAGGCGCGCAGGCCTGCCTCGCGACCGCCTCCGGCATGTCTGCGATTCTCGCGACGGTGCTCGCGCTGGTGAAACAGGGCGAGCACATCGTTTCCTCGGCAGGCGTGTTCGGCGCAACGGCGCAGCTCTTCAACATGTTCGCCCGCTATGGCGTGCAGACCAGCTTCGTCCCGCTGACCGATCCGGCGGCGTGGGCCGCCGCGGTCACGCCGCAGACCCGGATGTTCTACCTCGAGACGCCGTCGAACCCGCTGACCGAGGTCGCGGATCTGATGGCCGTCTCCGAGATTGCGCGCCGGCACGGGATCGTGCTGGTCGTCGACAACTGCTTCTCGACGCCGGCGCTGCAGCAGCCGCTGTCTCAGGGTGCCGACGTGGTCGTGCACTCCGCGACCAAGTACATCGACGGTCAGGGACGGGTGCTGGGGGGGGCGGTGCTCGGCAGCCGCAAGCTGATCGAGGAAACGCTGCTTCCGGTGCTGCGCACCGCCGGGCCGACGCTCTCGGCGTTCAACGCCTGGGTGCTGCTCAAGGGTCTGGAGACGCTGGCGATCCGCATGGAGCGCCAGTGCGCGAATGCGCTCGAGGTCGCGCACTGGCTCGAGGCGCAGCCCCGGGTCTCGCGTGTGTACTACCCGGGACTGCAGTCGCATCCGCAGCACGCGCTGGCCCGGCGCCAGCAGAGCGCCGGTGGCGCGATCGTCTCCTTCGAGATGGGCGGCACCGACGACGCGAGCGCGCGTGCCGCCGCCTGGCGCGTGATCGACGGCTGCCAGGTGCTGTCGATCACCGGCAATCTCGGCGACGTCAAGACCACGATCACGCACCCGGCGAGCACCACTCACCAGCGCATCGGTCCGGCGGCACGCAAGGCCGCCGGCATCGGCGAGGGGCTGATCCGCCTGGCCGTCGGGCTGGACCGCCCGGCCGACATCTGCGCGGATCTGGCGCGTGGAATGGACCGGGCGTGAATCCGGGCGGAGGGCGCGCGTCGCGCGTCGCGCACCCGCTCCAGGCGCTGTAAGGATCACCACCGCACGAACCGACCCATGCACATGGACACCATCACCAAATCCAGGGAAGTCGAGCGCGTCGTCGCCGGCGTTGCCACCAGCGACGGTGCCGGTGTTCGGCTCACCCGCGTGCTAACCCAGGACCTGCAGCGGCGGCTCGACCCGTTTCTGATGCTCGACGCCTTCCGCTCCGACGACCCGCGTGACTACATCGCCGGTTTTCCGGAGCATCCGCACCGCGGCTTCGAGACCGTCACCTACATGCTGGCGGGGCGCATGCGCCATCGCGACAGCGCCGGCAACGAGGGCCTGCTGACCGCCGGCGCCGTGCAGTGGATGACCGCGGCGCGCGGCATCGTGCACTCCGAGATGCCCGAGCAGGAGGACGGCCTGATGGAGGGCTTTCAGCTCTGGCTGAATCTGCCCGCGCGCACGAAGATGACCGCGCCGGGGTATCGGGACATTCCGGCGCAGGAGATCCCCGAGTTCGACGCTGCCGACGGCGTGAGGGTGCGCGCGATCGCCGGCGGCGCATCCGGGCATCCGGCCGCGGTCACGCGACCCGACACCGAGCCGGTGTTCCTGGATCTGCATCTGCCCGCTGGTGCACGCCTGGACGTGCCGCTGCCCGCGGGCCACAACGCGTTCGTCTATGTCTACCGCGGCACGCTGCGCGTGGGAGCGACGCCGGGCCGCAGCGTCGCTTCGGCCCAGATGGCGATCCTCGAGACCCGGGCCGACGCCGACGGCGTCGCGCTCGCCTGCGACGAGGCGGCCCGCGCGATCCTGGTGGCCGGCCGGCCCCTGAACGAACCGATCGCGCAGCACGGACCCTTCGTCATGAACACGCGCGACGAGCTGGTTCAGGCGGTCCACGACTTCCAGACCGGTCGGTTCGTCTGAGCTGATCACGGCGAGCGGACGCCGCCGCAGGTGTGGCTTGCGCCTGTCCGCTGGGTCGCCGCTGCGCGTGGAACGAAGCGGATCCGGGCCGGATTCGCGTGATACATTGGGGTCGCTTCCTGGAAGGAGACAGCGATCATGTACCGCAGCATCCTGCTGGCCACCGACGGTTCGACACTCTCGAAGAAGGCCGCGAAGGCGGCGTTGCGGCTGGCGCGCGATTTCGGCGCCACGCTGCACGTGATGACCGTGCAGCCGCCCTATTCGATTCCGTTCGCGGGTGAGGTCGCGATTCCGGCGATGTACGACCGCAAGGAGTACGAAGCGGCCGCCAAGGAAGCCGCGGTCAAGGTGCTCGAGGAGGTCGCCAAGCAGGCCGCCGAGATGGGCGTGCAGTGCAAGACCGTGTTCCGGCTCGACGCCGCACCGTCGAAGGCGATCGTCGAGATGGCGAAGCGCCGGCGCGCGGATCTGATCGTCATGGGCATGCACCGGCGGCGCATGCTGACGACGATGCTGCTCGGCAGCGAAACGCACAACGTGCTGATGGGCTGCAGCATCCCGGTGCTCGTGCATCGCTGAGCGGCCCGCCGCGGCCCTGGGGTCTTGCAGGCGGACGCGCAGTGCGCCATCCATACGCCGAACTGATCGGGCTTCAGGTGGCGGAACAGCGGGCGGGGCACAGCCGCTGCGTGCTCGTGGCCGAGGACAAGCACCTGAACCCGCACGACGTGGTCCACGGTGCCATCCTCTACGCGATGGCAGACACGGGGATGGGCGCCGCGCTGTACCCGACGCTCGCGCAGGGCGAGATCTGCGCGACGATCCAGATCACGATGAACTACTTCAAGCCGGTGCCGGCAGGCCTGATCACCTGCACGACGGAAGTCGTGAACCGCGGCAAGACGGTGGCGAACCTCGAATCGAGACTGTTCGTGGGTGACGCGCTGGTGGCCAGCGCGAACGGAAACTATTCGATCTTCCGGCTGCGCGCGCCGACCGGGTGACCCGGCGATGCGCCGGGGCCTGCGCCGTGCGGCTGCGTGCCGAACATTGACGGGAGCGTCGCATGCCACGCTACGGCGGGAGTTGTCACTGCGGGGCGGTCCGCTTCGAGATCGAAGCGGTGATCGACCGGGTCACGCGCTGCAACTGCTCGATTTGCGCGAAGAAGGGCATCCTGCACCACCGGGTGCCGCCCGAGAAGTTCCGCATGCTGTCCGACGATTCGACGCTGGGCACCTATCAGTTCGGGACGATGCAGGCGAAGCACCATTTCTGCACGGTCTGCGGCATCCACACGTTCACGCGCCCGCGTGCCGCGCCCGATCTGTACACGGTCAACGTTCGAGTGCTCGACGATTTCGACATCGAGCGCGAGAATCCGGAGGTCGTCGCTTTCGACGGACGGCACTGGGAGGCGTCGGTTCACAAGCTCGGGTAGCGGTGCCCGCGCGGCCGGCGGCGCCGGCACGAAGGCGATGCGGGCGCGTGGTGAATGCGCCGGTGTTCATCGGAAATCCCGGCTTTTTGGCCGCAACTGCCCGAGCAGCACGCTGTGGTCGACGACGCGGCGCGCGACCAGGTGCATCACCTGGCCGCCGGTTTCCTCGTCGCGCTGCCACACGCCGTAGACCGTCATCAGCTGCGCAGCCAGCACTTCCTTGCGGTAGCGCTCGAGCAGCGCCGGCCAGACGATCACGTTCACCGCGCCGGTCTCATCTTCCAGCGTGACGAAGATCGTGCCCTTGGCGGTCTCGGGGCGCTGGCGGTGCGTGACCAGTCCGCTGGCGCGGGCGAGCCGGCCGTTCGGGTAGTCGCGCAGCACCGCGGCGGGCTGCACGCGAAACGGCGAGAGCAGCGGGCGCAGCAGTGCGAGCGGATGCCGGCCCATCGGGATGCCGATCGACGCGTAGTCCGCGACGATCTCGCTGCCTTCGGCGGGCGCCTCGAGGACGACGGGTGCCTCGTCGAAGCGCGCGTCCGCGAGCAGCGCGGGCATCGCCGCGAGCGCCGCGGTCTCCCAGTGCGCGTTGGCCCGATGTCCGGCCAGCTGCGCGAGCGCGTCGGCCTGTGCGAGCGCCTGCAGGTCATGGCGCTCGATTCGCGCGGCGCGCGCCAGGTCTTCGACGCTGTCGAACGCGAAGACCTCGGGCGGCGTGGGAAGCGGCCATGGCAGCGGCACATCGGACGGCAGCGGCAGCCGTTCGCGCAGGCGTGCCGCACGCGTCGTCAGCAGCCGTCGCGCCGCGGCCTCCGAGAGTCCGCGCACCCGGTTCAGCCCGAGCCGCACCGCGGGCTGAGGCCCGCGGTCGGCGCCGTCGGCAAACGGCAAAGCGCCCGGCGGCGTGTCGCCGATCTCTTCGAGCGTGCTCTCCCAGGCGCTGACCAGCACGTCGACGCTGCGCACCTCGACGCCGTGCTCGCGTGCGTCGCGCACCAGTTGCGCCGGCGCGTAGAAGCCCAGCGGCTGCGAGTCGAGCATCGCCGCGAGGAAGGCGGCGGGCTCGTGCCGCTTGATCCAGCAGCTCACGTAGACCAGCAGCGCGAAGCTCGCCGCGTGGCTCTCGGGGAAACCGTACTCGCCGAACCCCTGGATCTGCCGGAAGATCGCTTCGGCGAACTCGCGCTCGTAGCCGCGCGCGAGCATGCCGTCGACGACACGCGCCTGGAACTTCTCCAGCCCGCCCTTGCGCCGCCACGCGGCCATCGACCGCCGCAGTTCGTCGGCCTCGCCGGGCGTGAAACCGGCCGCGAGCATCGCGATCTGCATCACCTGCTCCTGGAAGATCGGGATGCCCAGCGTGCGCTCGAGCGCCGGCTTGATCTCCTCGCGCGGATACTCGACCGATTCCAGACCCTGTCGGCGGCGCAGGTAGGGGTGGACCATGCCGCCCTGGATCGGACCGGGGCGCACGATCGCGACCTCGATCACCAGATCGTAGAAGCAGCGCGGCCGCAGCCTGGGCAGCATGCTCATCTGCGCCCGCGACTCGATCTGGAACACGCCCACCGTGTCGGCACGGCAGATCATGTCGTAGGTGGCCGGGTCCTCGGCGGGGATGTCCTGGATGCGGAACTCGCGAGGCGGCGGTGCCGCGTCGGCCGCGGCGAGAGGCCCATGCCCCGGCGCGTTCGGTCCTTCGCCCGGAACGGGCAGCGTGTCGTGTGCCACGCGCGCGGCATCGGGCCAGCGCCGTTGCGTGATGAATGCCAGCGCGCGCCGGATTGCGCTGAGCATGCCCAGCGCCAGCACGTCGACCTTCAGCAGCCCGAGCGCGTCGAGGTCGTCCTTGTCCCATTGGATCACGCTGCGATCGGGCATTGCCGCGTTCTCCACCGGCACCAGCCGCGTGAGCGCGTCGCGCGCGATCACGAAGCCGCCGGTGTGCTGCGACAGGTGCCTCGGAAAGCCGAGCAGCACGTTGGTCATGCCGACCCAGTGCAGCACCAGCGGCGAGGCCGCATCGAAACCGGACTCCGCGAGCCGCTCGGCGCGCACCTGCCGGCCGTCCCACCACTGATGGGATCTGGTGACCTGATCGAGCCGCTGCAGGTCGATGCCCAGCGCCCGGCCCACGTCGCGCAGCGCCGACCGCGGACGGTAGCTGATCACCGTGGCGGTGAGCGCCGCGCGGTGGCGGCCGTACTTCGCGTAGAGATACTGGATCACCTCCTCGCGGCGCTGGTGCTCGAAGTCGACGTCGATGTCGGGCGGCTCGTTGCGCTCCTTGCTGATGAAGCGCTCGAACAGCACCGACATGCGCGCCGGATCCACCTCGGTGATGCCCAGGCAGTAGCAGACCGCGGAGTTGGCCGCCGAGCCTCGCCCCTGGCACAGGATGCCCTGCGAACGCGCGAAATCGACGATGTCGGCCACCGTGAGGAAGTAGGGTTCGTACTTCAGCTCGGCGATCAGCGCGAGCTCGTGCTCAAGCTGACCCTGGACCGATGCGGGCAGCCCCTGCGGATAGCGCCCGGGAACGCCGGCGTAGGTGAGCTTGCGCAGCCAGGAGGAGGGCGTCTCCCCGGCGGGAACGATCTCCTCGGGGTACTCGTAGCGCAGCTCGTCGAGCGAAAAACTGCAGCGCGACGCGATCTCCAGCGTCTCCTCCAGCAGTGCGGCCGGATAGAGCTGCGCGAGCCGCAGCCGGCTGCGCAGGTGCTGCTCGGCGTTGGGCGCGATCGCGAAACCCAGGTCCCTGACCGGCGTGTTCAGCCGGATCGCGGTCAGCGTGTCGTGAAGGCTCTTGCGCGAACGCACATGGAACAGCACGTCGCCCGCGGCCACCAGCGGCAGGCCGATGGCCTCGCCGATCTTGCGCAGGCGCTCGAACAGCAGCGCGTCGCCGCCGTGCGCGAGCAGCTCGACCGCGATCCAGCAGCGGCCGGGGAAGCGCTCGTGAAAGAACAGGGCTTGCTCGGTGAACGCGGCCTGCGTGAGCGGTCCGGTGTCCCGGGCAAACGCGGGCGGGGGCACCAGCAAGGCCACGCAGTCGTCGACGCCGGCTTCGAGATCCTCGCGCAGCAGCCGGTACGAACCTTTGCTCGCTCGCATTCTCGCGGTGGTGATCAGCTCGGAGAGGTTGCCGTAGCCGTCGCGGGTCTGTGCAAGCAGGACGAGGCGCGCGGGCTCGACGGACTGCGGCCACGCGTCGCGCAGCGAGAACTCCGCGCCGACTAGCAACGGCAACCCTGCCGGCCTGGCTGCGAGGTGCGCCCGCACCACTCCGGCGAGAGAGCACTCGTCGGTTATGGCCAGCGCGGCATAGCCGAGCGCCTTCGCACGTTCGACCAGTTCCTCGGCGTGCGAGGCGCCGCGCAGGAACGTGAAGTTACTGGCGCAGTGCAACTCGGCGTAGGGCGAGAGCATGGAGCGGGCCTCACGCGTGCGCGGCCAGGCTGTCCAGCGGACTGGCGACCGTGCCGGCAGCGATGCGCCTGCGCACCGTCGGGCGCTGGGTCTGCGTCATCCGCGGCAGATCCTGGCCGAGCACCTCGCGATACAGGAAGAGCAGGGCGCAAAGCGCCTGCTTGTGGGTGGACGCGGACACCTTGCGGCCGTTGGCCAGCTCGTTGAGGAACTGCTCCACCTGCGCTCCACCGAGCTCGCGCGGGTGGCGTCGGCCGTGAAAGCGGATGAACGCACGAATCCAGTACAGGTAGGCCTCCTCGGTGCGCAGGCTGAAGTGCAGATAGCGGATGCGCTCGCGCACCTGGTCGAGCAGGCGGGTGGACGGGCGCACGGGTATCCGTGGCGTGCCGGAGATCGTAATACTGTACATAAATACAGTATCTCGCTTGGCGCTGTGCCTGGCAAGTCGTCCGGTCGGCCTATGGTGATCGGGCGAGCGCGCGTCGAGGAGAGATCAAGCGTGGAGAGGAGCGGGCCTGGCGGAGTTAGGTGGCAAACGCCGTGATTGATAGCGGGGCGCAGCCGCGCAATCGAAGACCTGACGGGGAAACAGGGGCGGCTCGCCGCACGTGTTAGACACCAGCGGCCAAGTTGGACATACACTTCGTGCGAATCGAAATACAAGCTAGGCCGCATGTGAACCTTGCTCGCTGGCTCATAGCGCTTGCGTCACCCTTGCCGGGTTACTTGGTAGCCATACTCGGCTCTGCTCTTCTCGCTGCCGGCCTGAAGCGCTTGTGCCCAGAAGACCAACTCGTGTCGGGCTTGTGCACGGCGCCGTGGTACTCATCGGCAGAACTCGCAGCAATATCGCTCGCGGTTAGCGCCGGCGCTTCGCTTTTCGTTCTCCTACCCGCTCTGTTCGCGCCCTCACACAGGCGTGCGGTGGCCGTAGTCGCATTCGCTGCAGGGTTCCTCTTTGCCTCCCACTTCACCTGGCGGGTAGGCGCCTCGTTTCTCCTACCGTACGCCAGTTCCACCCTCGCTGGCGGTCTCACCACCTGGCTTCTCGTGCGGTCGGCCAAGAATGCAGCCTAACCCTTCGCTCGAGCGGACCCTCCAAGGGCTTGGCCCGCGAGCCTCTTAAGGTCATCATCCGACTTGCGGGCCAAGCCCTCGGCGGCCCGCTCAACTCAAACGTTAGGCGGCCTGTTCCGTGGCGGAGAAAAATGTATTTCGTACGCGATGCTTTTCTGATGATTCGCGATATCGGTAAAGCGAGTCAAGTCGTGAACATTTGGGGCGCTTTGTTGAACGTATCCCAACTGATTGGCGGCTTGGTGTTCATCACCACACCTGAAGGTCAGCTTGTTCTCGCAACCTTGGTTCTGACGCTGGTCGTTGCGGGGAAAATTCACAGGAAGACGCCTTTCTCACGTCTCATCGGGTTGAGCCATATCCCATGGTTGGCGCTATTGCCTTGGCTCATATACCGGCTTCAATCCATGGAACATCCAGTTCAGATGCAAGTCTGGGGCTACTACGTAGCTGCCACGATCTCGATCAGTCTGATGTTCGACGCATTCGACGTGTACCGCTACGCGAAAGGTCGAAAGACTTTTTCGTGGGCTTCTGAAGCGGGATCCGCCTGACATGGCGGTGTTGACGGACGAGGCAGCGATCGCACCGCTTAATCATCGGCCCGGGTCGCCGCGCCGCGAAACCCCACGTTAGGCCTATGAGGATTGAGCAGTGCTGAATCGCGGAGTGTTGATCGTTCGCCCGGCCCAGCCTTACGTCGATTGGGCCTTGAGCCTGGATGATTCAGGCATCGCGCCCAGAGCGAACGAGGAGCAAACCGTCTACTTGATTCCTGAGTTTGGCGATGATCTTGAGGCGGAGAAGGTTCTCAAGGCTGTCTTTGCCGAGATATTCGAGCGCGAACTGGACGGGTGGCATACGGACGAATCGCGCTGGCCGAAGAATCGCACGCTGGCCACGTTCAAGAAGTGGTTCCGCATCGAAATGCATTCGATCGTCGAAGACTTGTGCGTAGACGAGTTATACGACGACGAGGCGTGAGGTCAAAGCGTGCGCCATAGGCCTAACATTGCCAGTGGGCGAAGGCACTGCCGTCCTTCTCGTGCACGGCAGCCCGAACGCGGGGTCCACGTGGGCGCCGCTGCTCCCGTCCCTCGCAAAGTTTCGCTGCGGCATCGTCGATTGCGCGGGAACGGGGTTGAGCGGTGACTTCGTACTCACCCACAACGTGCACGAGTTCGGCCGCAGGTTCCTGCCAGGCGTGCTGGACGGACTCGGGCTCGACGGCGGACTTTCTCGCGGCGGCCGGCTGAGAAGGACCGGGCATGAACGACAGTCGCTCGGATGAGGTGTTGTTCGCCTACTTTCAGCGGGCACGGTCGGCTGAGCGGCATTGCCGGCGAGCCGGTCATTGGCGATCAGACACTGCCCGGTCGAGGAGTACGCGTTGTCCGAACTGATCCGCACTGCCACGACACCCGCCGATTTCGATGCCTTCTCCGGCCTGGTCACCGAGTACGTGGCGTGGTTCCGCATCCGGTACCGGGAACACCCCTGGTTCGTCGACCGGGTATTCGGACACCAGTCCCTGTCCACCGAACTCGAGGCACTGTCGTTGTCGTATTCGCCGCCGAACGGACTGGCACTCGTCGCCGCGCGAGACGGGCGGATCTGCGGGGCGGGCGCCTACCGCAGACTCGCCGACGGAAGCTGCGAGATGAAGCGTCTGTTCGTCTCCGATCGGTGCAAAGGGACGGGCATCGGACGACGCCTCTGCGCGGCGCTCATCGCCCGCGCCCGCGACGACGGGTTCCGGCTGATGCGGCTGGACACCGGACACCTGCTGACCGAAGCCATCGGGCTGTACGAATCTTTCGGGTTCGCGGCCTGCGCGCCGTATCACGAGTACCCTGCGGAACTGATGCCGTACATCGTCTTCATGGAACTGGCGCTTGGCGGCGACGCCGAGCGGGCGCTTCTCACATCGTGAGAGGAGGACAGGAATGGTCGTGCGCGTCGTGAGACTTGGCACTCCGAGATTGAAGGGCGAGGGCGTGCGCATCGGTACCGTGCGTCGCCCTCCGCGCGGCGTGCGCAAGACCGAGTTCGCATCGCAGGACTGGTACGACGTCTGGTTCCCCACGCTGGCGCCGAGCGTCGAGACGATGAAACTGGGGCAGCAGGCCGGCACTCCCGCGCAGTGGGCCGCGTTCACCAGGAAGTACCGGGCAGAGATGGCGGAGCCTGACCGCGATCACGCCATCGGTCTGCTCGCTGCGCTGTCACACGAGAGCAGCTTCTCGGTCGGCTGCTACTGCGAGAACGAAGCGCGCTGCCATCGGTCGGTGCTGCGTGAACTCCTGGTCGAGAAGGGCGCGGACGTCGGCTAGCGCCCGGCCGGATGCGGGTGCGCTGCAGTCCTCGAGGTCGATGGAGCCGCCCGTGACGTGCGCCCCACGGGTGCGAATTTTCGGACCGCCGACCCACTGTCGGGGCTGTCGCCGCCGGCGTGAAATGCCTTAGACTGCGCGTGGATTCGGGCCTGCTTCGCGCCAAAACGACAGATTAGATGCTCATCGTCTCCGCCTACGCCTCGTTGCTCGCCTTGCTGTTCGTCGGGCTGAGCGTTCGCACGCTGCGCCTGCGTCGCAGTCTGCGGATCGCCATCGGCGATGCGGGTAACCAGCGGATGTTGCGAGCGATGCGAGTGCACTCGAACTTCGCCGAATACGTGCCGCTCGCCCTGCTGTTGATCTTCTTCGTCGAGCGCGCCGGCGCGCCGGTGCTGCTGGTGCATGCGCTATGTCTTTGCCTGCTCGTCGGCAGGCTCGTGCATGCGATAGGCGTCAGCCAGGTCGACGAGGATTATCGCCTCCGGGTCTTCGGGATGGCAATGACCTTCACCACGCTGGTGGGGTCTGCCTTCTACACCCTGTTTTCTCTTGCCGCGGGCGCGGGCGCCTGATTTCCCGACGCGGCTGGGCGCGCGGCGGGTACCGGATCGACGACAATGATTCACGACACAATGAGGACACACAAATGAAGCAATATGGAGCGGAGTTCCTGGGCACCTTCTGGCTCGTACTCGGTGGCTGCGGAAGTGCCGTGCTCGCGGCCGCGTTTCCCGACGTCGGCATCGGTCTTCACGGCGTCGCACTGGCCTTCGGTCTCACGGTGCTGACCATGGCCTATGCGATCGGCCACATTTCGGGTTGTCATCTGAATCCGGCGGTGTCCATCGGTCTGTGGGCCGGGGGTCGTTTTCCGGCAGCGCAGCTCGTTCCCTACATCATTGCGCAGGTGCTGGGCGGGATCGTCGCGGGCGGCGTCCTCTACGTCATCGCCAGTGGCGCGGCAGGCTTCGACGTCGCCAACGGTTTCGCATCCAACGGATACGGCGAGCACTCGCCGGGAGGCTATTCGCTGCAGGCGGCCGCGGTCACGGAAATCGTCATGACGATGTTCTTCGTGATCGTGATTCTCGGCGCCACCGACAAGCGTGCGCCGGCGGGTTTCGCGCCGATTCCGATCGGCCTGGCCCTCACGCTGATTCACCTGATCAGCATTCCGGTCACGAACACCTCGGTGAATCCGGCAAGGAGCACGGGGGTTGCGGTGTACGTCGGAGACTGGGCGGTGGGTCAGCTGTGGCTGTTCTGGGTCGCCCCCATCGTCGGCGCGCTGCTCGGCGCGGCCGCGTATCGCCTGATCGGCGGGAACGACGACTGAGCGGTCGAGGCGCCGCTGGTGAACCCTGACACGCCTGGCGCGGGCAGCCCGGATCTCTTCGATCTCGCACGCTTCCTGGAGGCTCAGGCCGACACGTACGCCCGAGCCCTGGAAGAGTTGCGGTCCGGGCAGAAGCGTTCGCACTGGATGTGGTTCGTCTTTCCCCAGTTCGCCGGCCTGGGCGCGAGCGCCACTTCCCGCCGCTTTGCCATTTCGAGCCTGCAGGAGGCGCGCGAGTACCTTCGCCACCCGACGCTGGGCGCGCGGATCACCGAGTGCACGGAGGTCGTCAACCGGCTGCAAGGCCGCTCCGCGCGACAGATCTTCGGGGCGACCGACGAGATGAAGTTTCGTTCGTCGATGACCCTGTTCGCGCTCGCGCGCGGACCGGCGTCGGAGTTCGCGGCGGCATTGGAGAAGTACTTCGCCGGGGAACGGGATATCAGGACCGTTGCACTGGTCGGGCCGGCCGCGCGCGACGCCGAAAGCGGCGAGGCCTAAGTCGATGTCTCTTGCAGGGCGCGACGGCGATCGTTCGAGACAAGCCGTCGGTCGAGCGGTGGCGCGCTGGCTCAGTGGTGAAGATGGCAGGCGACGAGACGTCCGTCGGAGCGCTGGCGCAGCGCCGGCGTCTCGGCGCGACACTGCCGCATTGCCTGCGGGCAGCGCGGATGGAAATGGCAGCCCGCGGGTGGGTTCAGCGGACTGGGTACCTCACCGCGTACGACTGCCGGCGGGCGCTGCCGTTCGCGCCGACGGTCCGTCGAGGGCACCGCTGCCAGCAGCATGCGGGTGTAGGGATGCAGCGGATCCTCGCAGAGCGCCACCTTGCCGGCCACCTCGACGATGCGGCCGAGGTACATCACCGCGATCCGGTGGCTCAGATGGCGCACTAGCGCCAGGTCGTGGGCGATGAACAGGTAGGTCAGGCCCAGGCGCTCGCGCAGGTCCTCGAGCAGATTGACGATCTGCGCCTGGATCGATACGTCGAGCGCCGAAACCGGCTCGTCGCAGACGATGAACTCGGTTCGAGACGCGAGGGCGCGGGCGATCCCGACGCGCTGGCGCTGCCCTGCGCTGAATTCGTGCGGAAAGCGGTCGGTCGAATCCGGATCCAGGCCGACCAGCCCGAAGAGCTCGCGCACGGCATCCATCGCATCGGCGTGGCGCTTCAATCCGTGCACCAGCAGGGGTTCGCCGACCGCCTCCCCGACGCTCATGCGCGGATCGAGCGAGCCGATCGGATCCTGGAAGACCATCTGCATGCGGCGCCTGAAGGGGCGCATCGCACGCTCGCCCAGGCCGGTGAGGTCGGTGCCGTCGAAGATCACCCGCCCGGCGCTGGGCTTGACCAGCTGCAACACCGCACGACCGAGTGTCGATTTTCCACAACCGCTTTCGCCGACCAGCCCGAAGGTTTCGCCGCGGTCGACGGTGAGGGTCACATCGTCGACCGCCACGACCAGCGTCGACGGGCGCAACAGGGCCCGCGCGGCACGACCGAACACGACCCGCAGGCCCTCGACCTGCACCAGCGTGCGTGCTTGCGTGCTCATCGGTCGTGCTCGCGCACCGGGTGCAGCCAGCAGGCGACCCCGTGCCGCGTCCGTGGCGCCACGCGCGGCGGCGCCTCGTCACGGCAGCGCGCCAGGGCCGCGGGACATCGCGGATGGAACGCGCAGCCCCGAGGCGGGTGCAATGGGTCGAAGGGCTGGCCGTCGATCGGCTGCAGGCGCTGGTCGAGCGCCCGGTCGAGCCGCGGTACCGAGGCCAGCAGCCCGATCGTGTACGGATGCTGCGGGCGCGAGTAGAGGTCGTCGCCCGACGCCGATTCGACGATGCGACCGGCGTACATGACGTGGACCCGGTCCGCATAGCGCGCGACGACGCCCAGGTTGTGCGTGATCAGCAGCAGGCCGGTCCGGTGTTCGCGCACCTTCGACTGCAGAAGCTCGAGCACCAGCGCCTGGACCGTCACGTCCAGCGCCGTGGTCGGTTCGTCGGCCAGCAGCAGGCGGGGGCCGCAGGCCATGGCCATCGCGATCATTGCGCGCTGGCACATGCCGCCGCTGAACTGGTGCGGGTAGTCGCGCCACCTGGCTTCGGGCGACGGGACGTTGACGCCGCGCAGCAGATCGACGGCGCGCCGCAGGGCGCCGGCCGCATCCGCCTTGCGATGCTGGAGCAGCGGCTCGGCGACCTGCCTGCCGATTCGCTGCACCGGGTTCAGGCTCGACATCGGTTCCTGGAACACCATGCCGATGTGCCGACCTCGGACGACGCGCATCGCGGCTTCGGGCAGGGCAAGCAGGTCACACCCGTCGAACAGGATCTCTCCGCCGGTGATCCGTCCGGGCGCGGCGATCAGGCGAAGTATCGCCAGCGCCGTGGCGCTCTTTCCGCAGCCGCTCTCGCCGACCAGCGCGACGATCTCGTCGTGCGCGACGTCGAAACTGGCGCCGTCGACGGCGTGCACCACGCCCCGCGCGGTCGGGAATTCGACCGTCAGTGCGCGAACCTGCAGCAGAGCGGGAGGTGACCCGGCAGTCGTTGGCGCAGTCGCGGCCTGGCTCATGGCGTCGTTGCCCGCTTCACCAGTGTTGGCGCGGATCGAGCATGTCCCGCAGACCGTCGCCGACGAAGTTGAACGCGACCACCGCCAGCGTGATCAACAGGCCTGCCGACAGCGAAAGCAGCGGCATCACCTCGAGGTAGGTGAAGCCGACCTGCAGTTCCTTTCCCCAGCTCGGCGTCGGCGGCTGCACGCCGATTCCCAGGAAAGACGCACCGCCCTCGACGAGGATCGCCCCGCCCGCGGTCATCGAACAGGCAACAATGAGCGGGGTCAGCACATTCGGCAGCACATGCCTGACCACCAGTCGATAGCGCGACATGCCGATCGCCCGCGCCGCCTCGATGAAGGGCAGCTCGCGCACGACCAGCACCTGTCCGCGCGTGATTCGCGCGAACCCGGTCCAGCCGAACGCCGCGAACGAGAGGATCACGTTGTGGATGCCGGGACCCAGATGGGCCGACATCAACAGCACGAAGACCAGCGACGGGAAGCACAGGAACGCATCGGTCACCCGCATCACGACGCTGTCGACCCAGCCGCCGAGGAAACCGGCCGTCAGCCCCACTCCGACGCCCAGGAGCATCGAAATCAGCGTGCAGATCGCGGCCACCAGCAGCGGCACGCGCGTGCCGTAGATGAGGCGCGACAGCAGGTCGCGGCCGAGCTGGTCGGTGCCCAGCCAGTGCTGCGGCGACGGACCGGCGAGCGTGAGCATCAGGTCCTGGTCGTCGATTCCGTAGGGCGCGAGGAGCGGCGCGAAGACCGCGATGAACAGCATCGCGGCGATCACGATCAGCCCGAACCGCGAGGGACCACCGACGCGCCATAGTGCGACGAGCGCGCGCGGCCCGCCGCGTGTGCGTCGTTGCCGGCCGGTCGCCGCCGGTCCGCCTGGCACGGTCGATGGCGCGGAGCTTGCGGGCAGTGCCATGTCAGGCGGCGAGACGGACGCGCGGATCGAGCAACGCATACGCCGCATCGACCAGGAAGTTCATCGCCAGGACGTTCAGCGATACCACCACCAGCAGGGCCTGGATGATCGGAAAGTCCTTCGCGAAGACCGCTTCCAGACCCATCCTGCCAAGCCCCGGCAGCGCGAAGATCACTTCTACGAAGAACGCGCCGGCCAGCATGTGGCCCCACGACAGACCGACCACCGTGACGATCGGGAGCAACGAAGGCTTGATCGCGTGTCGCGTGATCACTTCGCGCTCGCTCAGGCCCTTGGAGCGCGCCGTTCGGACGTAGTCCTGGCGCAGGTTGTCGAGCAGGCTCGAGCGCACGTAGCGCGCCAGCAGCCCGGCCGAGTGGACGCCGAGGATGAACGTGGGCATCAGCATCGATTGCAGGTTCAGCGCCAGGTCAGTGCCGAATGGTGTGTAGCCCGAGGGCGGCAGCCAAGGCAGCCAGACTGCGAAGACGTAGATCATCAGGATGCCGGCCCAGAACGTCGGTACCGATACCCCGATCATCGCCGCCGCGCTCAGCACGCGGTCCAGGCGTGACCCCTGGCGCAGCGCGCTGATCGTGCCGACCGGAATGCCGATCGCAAACGCCCAGAACGTGCCGCCGACGAACAATTCCAGCGTTACCGGAAGCCGCTGCAGGAACATTTCCGTCACCCGCTGACCGGTGCCGATCGAGCGGCCCCAGTCGCCCTGCACGAAGTGGCTCAGCCAGCGCCAGAACTGGGTGGTCACCGGTCCGTCCATGCCGTAGGCCTGGCGGACGGCTTCCAGACTGCGTGCATCGACCTCGTGCCCGGTTTCGCCGATCGCGGCCAGCAGTGCGTCACCCGGAATCAGGTGCACTCCGGCGAATGCGAGCACGACGACGATGCACAACACCAGGGCCGCCTGCGCCGCGCGCGCGAGAAGGAGGGAGCCCATGGCGTTTCCCGCCGCCCGTCAGCCCGGTGTGCCGGGCCTGCCTTGGGCGAACCACAGCGAGTGCGAGAACGTCCAGGCCTCGCCGTGGGCCATGTTCATCCCGAGGTCGAAGCCGCGTACGTACTTCTGCATTGCGGTGGCGGACTCTTCCCACCAGAGATAGACGTCGAGGTGATCCTCGACGATCTTGCGTTCGATCACGTGGTAGAGCGCCTGCCTTCGCTCGAACTGCACCTCGGTTCGTGCGGCGTCGACCGTCGCCGCCAGATCCGGATCGAGCATGCGGAACTTGGCGCCCATGCCGTCCGGCTGGTAGCCCGCGCTGGCCTGAATGTCCGGGTCGTAGATCCAGGACGAGCTGCTGTGCGCGAGGTCGAAGCTGCCCTCTCTAAAGCGCGCCATCATGGCCGTGGGCGCGAGCAGGTCGACCTGCCAGGTCACGCCGACATTGCGCAGCATTGCGCGAATCGCCCCGGCCAGCGTCTGCGATGGCGGGGAATTGTGCATGTAGCCGTTGATCGTCAAGCCGCTGCCGTGGCCGGCCTGCGCGAGCAGCTCGCGTGCGAGTGCGGGGTCGTATCGCATCGGCGTGAGCGCCGGATTGTGCGCCCAGTGGTCGCCCGGAAACAGGCCCGAGGCGATGCGCCCGAGCCCGTGCTGCGTGCTCGCGAGCAATGCCTTGCGGTCGATCGCGTGGCCAATCGCCTGGCGCACCCGGATGTCCGCGCATACCCCCCTGGCGGAATTGAAGCGCAGCATCGTCGTGATCGGCAACGGCTCCACGTGCACGCTGGCACGCAGGTCGTTCTTCATCAGCGGGTACTGCGACTTCGCCAGGGGCAAGAAGTCCAGCCTTCCCGCGCGAAAGTTTGCCAGCCGCACACCCGGGTCGGGGATCACCGCGATGTGCACGCCATCGAAGTACGGCATGTCCGGCCGGTCGACCGCCTTGGCGAACCACCAGTCGGGATTGCGTTTCAGCTTGAGGAAGTTCCCGGGGTTCGCCTCCTCGACGACATACGGACCGCTGCCGATCGGATGGGCGTTGAACCGATCGGTGTCGGATCCCAACGCCGCTTCCGGCAGCACGTAGCCCGGCACGCTGGCCATGACGCCGACGAAACTGGCCCACGGCTCCTTGAACGTGAAGCGCAGCTGCAGCGGGCCGATCGCGTCGACCGCCTCCAGCGGTCGGAGCATGAAGGCGGACCAGGTGCCGCTGTCGGGGTCGCGGATCCAGTCGATCTGCCGCTTGACGCCGGCCGCGGTCATCGGACTGCCGTCGTGGAATCTCACGCCGGGACGCAGCGTCAACAACACGGTGGTCTCCGTCTCGTGAACCATGGACTCGGCCAGCCACGGCGCCG
>JAHEDO010000026.1:17839-19010 GCA_024641185.1 Burkholderiaceae bacterium
CGCTGGCTCAGTGGTGAAGATGGCAGGCGACGAGACGTCCGTCGGAGCGCTGGCGCAGCGCCGAGGGTCCGTCGAGGGCACCGCTGCCAGCAGCATGCGGGTGTAGGGATGCAGCGGATCCTCGCAGAGCGCCACCTTGCCGGCCATGTCGTGGATGAGACACATGGTGAACCAGTCGTACACCGGCCAGCGATTGGGGTTCATCGAGCCGATGTAGATCGGAGCGGCGACCCGCAAGATGCCCCCGCGGACCGGCCTTTCCTTGTGGTTCGTGGCCGCCCAGGGCTGGGACGCGAGCGGTACCGGCGCCGCCGCTGACGTCGATCGCGCCCACGGTGCCAGTGCGAGAGCGGCGGATGCGCCGATCATGAGCGTCGCGGCCCTGCGGTCGGTCTCCATCGTGAGCCTCCCTAGGCTGGCTGCGCCGCGCGAGTGGCAGCGCCCGCATACCGAGATTCTCGACCGGCAATGTCCGCCGGGTTCAGCGCCGTCGTGAGTGCCCCTGGGCAGGCGTCGGGCACGACGCGGTCCGTTCCTCGCCTCCGGTTGATTCTAGGCCTGCGGGCACGCGCATACAACGATCCGCCAGCACACCCCGCCGTGCCCGGGCCCCGTCGCTGTCGCTCCCCATTCGTTACGGTTGAGGGTAAATTCGAGGCCGGGCTCCACGGGGTGACGGGACATGGAAGGCAATCCGGTTCGCTGGTTCGAGATCTACGTGCAGGACATGGAGCGCGCCAAGGCGTTCTACCAGTCGGTCTTCGGTGTCACGCTGTCGAGGCTGAACAGCCCGGACATGGAGCTCTGGGCGTTCCCGATGGCGATGGAGCGAAACGGCGCCTCGGGGGCGCTCGCGCGGATGCCGGGATTCCCCTCGGGCGGAAACAGCACACTGGTCTACTTCGGGTGCGAGGATTGCGCGCTCGAGGCCGGGCGTGTCGTCGGCGCGGGGGGGCGCGTCGAACGCGAGAAGACCTCGATCGGGGAGTACGGCTTCATGGCGCTCGCCCTGGATACCGAAGGCAACATGTTCGGGCTGCACTCGCTTCGGTAGCGCGCGTCCCGCTACACTGCCTGGGGCCCGCGCGATGCGGGCGATCTTGTTCGACGTATACGCAGCCGGAGATCTGGAACATGGACATGAAAGCAACTGCCGCCCGGACCACAGAGG
>JAHEDO010000229.1 GCA_024641185.1 Burkholderiaceae bacterium
TGAAGAAGAGGCCCTTGTGCGCGAACACGTAGAACAGCGTGACGAACAGGCCTGCCAGCATGCCCGCCATCGCACCTTCCTTGTTCATCTTCTTGCTGAAGATGCCCATCATGATCGCCGGGAACAGCGAACTCGCCGCGATACCGAACGCCAGCGCGACCGTCCCCGCCGCGAAGCCTGGCGGATTCAGACCGAGCCATCCGGAGACGACGATCGCGACCGCCATCGATATCTTCCCGGCGAGCAGCTCACCCTTCTCGCTGATGCCCGGGTTGAACACCCCCTTGATCAGGTCGTGGGATACCGCGGACGAAATCGCCATCAGCAGCCCGGCGGCGGTCGACAACGCGGCTGCCAGGCCGCCCGCGGCCACCAGCGCGATCACCCAGTCCGGCAGCAGCGCGATCTCCGGATTCGCCAACACGATGATGTCGGCGTTGACCGAAAGCTCGTTGCCCTTCCAGCCGGCGTCCCCTGCCTTCTTGATGGTTTCGGGATCCTTGGTCTTGTCGTTGTAGTACTGGATGCGCCCGTCGCCGTTCTTGTCCTCGAACTTCAGCAGGCCGGTCTTCTCCCAGCGATTCATCCAGTCCGGACGCTTCGCGTACTCGAGAGTCGCCTCGGCTCCGTAGGGGCTCGCGTCCTTCATCACCGCGCCCGGGATCACGGTGCGGATCAGGTTCATCTTGGCCATCGCCGCCACCGCTGGCGCGGTGGTGTAGAGGAGCGCGATGAAGATCAGCGCCCAGCCGGCCGACAGTCGCGCGTCGCTGACCTTGGGCACGGTAAAGAAGCGCATGATCACGTGCGGCAGACCGGCGGTGCCGATCATCAGCGACATCGTGTAGACGAACATGTTCAGCTTGCTGCCCGGCAGTGACGTGGTGTACTTGCCGAAGCCCAGCTCCGTGACAACCTGGTCCAGCTTGGAGAGCAGCGACACGTCGTGCCCGACGAGGTTGGAACCGAGGCCGAGCTGCGGGATCGGGTTGCCGGTGAGCTGCAGCGAGATGAAGATCGCGGGAATCGTGTACGCCAGGATCAGCACGATGTACTGCGCGACCTGCGTGTAGGTGATCCCCTTCATGCCGCCGAACACCGCGTACAGGAACACGATGCCCATACCGACGTAGATCCCGACATCGCTCGGGACGCCGAGGAAGCGCGAGAACGCCACGCCCACGCCGGTCATCTGGCCGATGATGTAGGTGATCGACGCGGTCAGCAGGCACAGTACCGCCACCGTGCTCGCCGACTTCGAGTAGAAGCGGTCGCCGATGAACTGCGGAACGGTGAACTTGCCGAACTTGCGCAGGTAGGGCGCGAGCAGCATCGCGAGCAGCACGTAGCCGCCGGTCCAGCCCATCAGGAACAGGCCGCCGCCGTAGCCCATGTTGGAGATCAGGCCGGCCATCGAGATGAATGACGCCGCAGACATCCAGTCGGCCGCCGTGGCCATGCCGTTCATCACCGGGCTCACGCCGCCGCCGGCGACGTAGAACTCGCTCGTGGTCCCCGCGCGCGCCCAGATCGCGATGCCGATGTACAGCGCGAAGCTGAGGCCGACGACTAGATAGATCGTGGTTTGAAGGTCCATGTCGTTGTCCTCAGTCTTCGTGAACGTCGAACTTGCGATCGATCGCCGCCATCTTCTTCGCGTAATAAAAGATCAACACGATGAAAATGTAGATCGACCCCTGCTGGGCGAACCAGAAGCCGAGCGGATAACCACCGAGGTGAATGCCGTTCAGCGCGTCGGCGAACAGGATGCCCGCGCCGAACGAGACCAGGAACCAGATGATGAGAATCTTGGTCAACAGTCCCAGCGTAGCCTGCCAGTAGCCATGGGAGTCGTGATTCATGAATTGATCTCCTCCGTTTATCGATGGAATGTCGCGATGCAACATTTGCATTTGCGCTTCCCGCTCGGAGATTCACCGCGAAAACTTACGTCACTCTGACGGCAGCGCATGCGCAGCCGAGTCGCTCCGAAAAGACGATCACGCTCCCGCACTGTGGAATCGGCGTTCCATCTCTTTCGATACGGCACCTGCGCGCACGTGTCATGGGCCGGAACGCCCCGCCCGACGCCCGCCGATCGCGGGGCAGCGTGGCATCATCGACGCACTATGGGCAAATCCACATCAAACGACAAAGCGCCGGCGCCCGAGGTGGTGGCACCCGACGTTGCGTCGGCGCGCGACGAAGGAGCGGTGACGCGCTCCAAGGCCGAATCCCCCAGCGCAGAGGCGTACCAGCGCGCGATGGACCCGCACCTGGGCCTCGTCGCGACACCGGTGCGCACACTCGTGCGCCGGCAGCCGGTCACGCTGCCGCCGACCGCGTCGATCCGCGAGACCGCCCTGCTGATGCGCGAGCAACGCGTGTCGTCGGTGCTCATCGTCGAAGACGGCCGACTGTTCGGGATCGTCACCGACCGGGATCTGCGCAACCGGGTGATCGCCGAGGACCTGGGGACCGATCGTCCGATCCTGGATATCGCCACCGTCGCGCCGCTGACGATCGAACTCGGCTCGACGGCGTTCGAGGCGCTGGTGCTGATGGCGCGCAGCAACGTGCACCACGTGCCGGTGATGGACGGCGCGCGGGTGGCCGGCATGATCACCGCCACCGACCTGACCGAGCACCACAGCACCTCGGCCGTGTTCCTCGCCGGCGAGATCTACAAGCAGACCAGCGTCGAAGGCCTGCAGCGCGCCAGTACGCGGATCCGAAACCTTCAGCGCAATCTCGCGGCGGCCGACGCGACGGCCTATGCGACCGGGCAGGTCGTCACCGCGATCACCGACGCGCTGACGACCCGGCTCCTGCAGCTCGGCGAAGCGAAGCTCGGCCCCGCGCCGATCGACTACGCATGGGTCGCCGCGGGCTCGCAGGCGCGAAGCGAGCAGACCGCGAAAAGCGACCAGGACAATTTCATGGTCCTCGACGACGCCTACGACGTGGCGCGCCACGGCGAGTACTTCAAGGCGCTGGCAGGCTTCGTCTGCGCGGGACTGGACGCCTGCGGCTACATCTATTGCCCCGGCGAGATGATGGCGATGACCGACACCTGGCGCCAGCCGCTGCGGGCCTGGAAGCAGTATTTTCACCAGTGGATCGAGGAGCCCGAGCCGAAGGCGCTGATGCTGACCTGCGTGTTCTTCGATCTGCGCCACATCTACGGTCGCGCGGCACTTGTCGACGAACTGCGCGACTACTTCCTGGCGCGCGCGAAGGGAAACGGGATCTTTCTCGCCTACATGGTCGGCAACGCGCTGAGCCACCAGCCGCCGCTGAGCATGTTCGGCAAGATCACCACCGAGCGCAAGGGCGAGCACCGCGGGACGATCGACCTCAAGCACACGGGCGTCGTTCCGATCGTCGACCTGGCGCGCGTGTACGCGCTGGCCGGCGGCCACCCGCAGGTGAACACGCAGGACCGGCTGGAGGTCGCGTCGCAAAGCCGGGAGGTGAGCGAAGAAAGCGCCCGCGACCTTCGCGACGCACTCGAGTTTCTGGCGGTCACGCGAATCCGCCACCAGGCGCGCCAGATGGACGCTGGCCAACCGCCGGACAATTTCCTTGCGCTCAAGGAGCTGTCGAATTTCGAGCGCACGCAGCTCAAGGACGCGTTCGCCGTGGTGCAGACGCTGCAGAGCGTGCTGGGCCAGAGACACCAGGCCGGGCGCTTCTGAGCCCCGCGCCGAACGGCGCTCAGTCCACGCGCGATTCGCTGCGCGCGGCCCCGGCGTTCCAGGGCAGATCGAACCCGAAGCACGCGCCTTGCCCGGGCTCCGCGCGCAGCCACATGCTGCCGCCGAAGTGCTCGACGATGCGCCGGCTGATCGGCAACCCCAGTCCGGTGCCCTGTGGCCTGTCCATTGCGTCGCCGCCGCGTCGAAACTTCTCGAAGATCAGCGACCGCTGGTGCTCCGGCACCCCGGGCCCGTTGTCCTGCACCTCGACCGTGACCCCCGTCGCGCTCGCGCGCATGCGCACGTCGATTCGCCCCCCCTCGCGCGGGACGAACTTCGCGGCGTTCGACAGCAGGTTCAGCAGCACCTGCATCAGTCGGTCCTTGTCGGCGCGCAAGGTCGCGAGCTGCGCCGGCATGTCCACGAACACCTGGGCGCCCCGCTCGCGGATCATCTCGACCGTCGTCTGCACCGCCTGCGTGACGAGCTCGCGCAGGTCCACGTCGGTGCTGTGCCATTCGCCGTGGCCGGACTCGATCTTGGCCATGTCGAGCACCTGATTGACCAGCCGGCTCAGCCGCTCGGTCTCGGCGACGACGATCTCGACGAATTTCCGGCGCTGCGCGTCGTCCATCTTCGGGTCGTCGCGCATCAGTTCGGCCAGGGCCCTGATCGAGGTCAACGGCGTGCGCAGCTCGTGCGTGACGGAGGACATGAAGTCGTCCTTGAGCCGATCGAGACTCTTCAGCTGCAGGTTGGCCGCGCGCAACTCGGCGGTCGCCCGCTCCAGGGAGCGCGACTTTTCCTCGAGCGCCTGCGAGTAGGCCCGGATCTGGGACGTCTCTTCGAGGATCCGCATCACGTCGTCCAGGCCGAGCGGCTCCTCCTCGACCACGGCGCCCACCATCGCACGGGCCGACACGCTGCCGATCGCGCCCGCCAGGTGGGTCTCCACGAACTGAACGAGCTGCGCGTCGGCGGGAATCCGATCGACGCGATCCGCGCCCACGCTGCGTGCGAAGTCCTCGAACAGCCGTCGCGCGCGCGCGCGCCCGAGGAACCGCCCGGCCAGCGACAGCAGGTCCTGGACGTTCGCGCGGCCGCGCCAGAACACCGGGTCGCTGGCGGAACCATGCAGTGCCGGCGCGATCCCGTGCGCCGGCTGCCGGGCCCGGTGGAACACGTCGACGAACATCAGCGCCTGGCTCGCCTCGGCGCCGGACGGGCGCCGCCACAGCGACACCGCGAGGTACGCGCCCGCGTTGACGAGCAGGCTCCAGAACAGCGAGTGCGTCAGATTGTCCATCGTCCCGAGAGCCAGCAGACGCTCCGGCTTGAGCAACTCGATGCCGAATGGCCCGTGCAGCAGGAAATCGTCGGGCAGCCAGCCGGACTTCGCG
>JAHEDO010000230.1 GCA_024641185.1 Burkholderiaceae bacterium
CCCGGGCCGGCGATCTCGAGCGCGTCGATCAGCGCAAACGCCGGGGCGCCGGTGGCCGAGCCGTTCTGGGGGGCCACCGCCGAGTCGAACTCGCGCACCCGCTGCGCGATCGCCTCGGCCACCTGGCGCGGGTTCATCCGCAGCGGCTTGGCAAGCTGCAGTGCGAGGTTGCAGGCGAGATCACCGTGTTCGGCCTGCTTCGGACGGTCGAGTTCGATCGGCGGGACCGCGACGATCACGTCGCCCAGGTCGCCGGCGCGCGAGTGGATCAGCGCAGCGGCAGCGTCGTGGAACCACGACGCCAGCGTTTGTTTTTGCTCGGGCAGCATGGGGCGGATTGTACGGACTTCGGCCTCGCCGCTCGCGTCGCGCACGACGACCGGACCAGGCGGACGGACGGTTCGGTTCCCTCAGCCGCCGCGGTCGAAGCGCGGCGGGCGTTTCTCCCGAAACGCCATCACGCCTTCGACGAAGTCCGGCGCACCGATCAGCTTGCACTGGATGTCGCGCTCGAGCAGCACGTGCGACGCGATCGGCATCTCCGGGGCCGCGTCGATCAGGCGACGGGTGCCGAGGACGGCCTGCTGCGGTCCGTCGGCCAGGCGCCGGCAGACCGCGAGCGCCTGCGCATGAAGCGCGTCGTCGTCGACCAGGCGCCAGACCAGGCCCCAGCGCTCGGCCTCCTGCGCGCTGATCGGCTCGCCGAGCAGGCTCGCGGCGAGCGCCTTCGCGCGGCCGGCGAGCCGCGACAGCAACCAGGTCGCGCCGACATCGGGCACCAGGCCGAGCTTGGGCACGAAGGTGAGCACGAAACGCGCCGACGAGGCCATCAGGATCACGTCGCCGGCCAGCGCGAGGCCCACGCCGCCGCCCGCGGCCACCCCGTTGATCGCGCAGACGATCGGCATCGGCGCCTCGTTGAGCGCACGCACGACGGTGATCACGCGCTCGAACGACGCGCGGTTGGCCGTTTCGCGCTGCGCCTCCGACGGCGTCCTGGAGAAACCCGGACCGACGAGATCGGCGCCCGAACAGAAGCCGCGGCCCGCGCCGGTCAGCAGCAGCGCGCGCGCCCCCGCCGCGGTGGCGCGCGCGACGGCGACCGGAATCTCGCGGAACATCGCCTCGTTCAGCGCGTTCAGCGTGTCGGGGCGGTTCAGCGTCAGCTGCGCGATGCCCTCGGCAACGGACAGCGAAACGGCTTCGAACGGGGCTTCGGCGGCCCGGGCCTGCTGCATTGGAGATCTCCGTGCGGACTACCGGTTCGTGACGGCGAGTGCAGGGACGCGACCGGCAATCAGCCGACGCAGCCCTTCTCGGTGAACTTCACGCGGGCGACGGCACCGTACCTGTCCTCGTAGCTCGCCAGCAGGTCCTCGTCGCGCCACCACCAGCGCTTGGCGTTCGTCATCAGGGCGCGCTTGAACTCGATGCCGTGGGGCAGATCCTCCCAGGGTTCGATGACGCTGCCGTCGGGATAGCTCAGCAGCTCGCTGCGCGCCTCTCCGAACCCCTCGATCCGAGCGTAGCCCGCGCCGTCCCGGATCTCGAACTCGATCGGCGCGAGTTTCGTCGACAGCCAGTCGGTGACCAGCTGGGCACCGAACAATTCGAAGATCCCGCCTCCGGCCTGCCCTCTGCCGATCGCCTCGAGCGCCTTCGCCTGGGCGGCGTCGGCACGGGTGTCGATGTAGACGCACGCACTTCCCTGCCCCTCGCCGACCGTCTTCGGAAACTTGTAGTAAAGCGCGAACCGCGCGCCGTCGAGCGACGTCTCGCCGTACCGGCCGGACACGATGTTCCAGGCGCCCCAACCCATGCACCGCCCCTCGGTCGGGCGGGCGTTGAAGTTGCAGGGACAGCCCCAGTCGCAATTGCAGGCGGTGAAGTAGTCGGCTTCGAAGTTCCAAGCATTCATCACGATGTCTCCTGGCTCGAAGAGTCGCTGATCGACTTCTGCTCTTGCTTTTTTTCGCCGGCAACGCCAGCGACCCGGAACGCGTCCGCTGCGGCGTGCAGGAACTTATACGCCCGCGTGGCGCGCGAGGGAAGCCCCGACGCGCGACGAGGCCTGCGCCGCGTCGGAGCGTGCTCCCGGGGGCGGATCAGCTCGTCCGGAGTCGAATCAGAACAGCACCGAACTGAGCCTGCGCCGCCAGGTCGCGACCAGCTGGGGCTGCGCCGCGGCTAGATCGAACACCTGGATCATCGTTTTGCGCCCGACGTCCTCGCCGAACCCGCGGTCGCGCTGCACGATCTCGAGCAGCTGCTCGAGCGCCGGCTCCCAGGCCTTGTGCGCGATGCAGTGCTGGGCGAGGTCGAGCCTAGCCTGGAGATCAGCCGGATTGGCGGCGATGCGAGCTTCGAGCTCGGGCGACGGCGGCAGGCGGTTCTCTTCGAGCAGCGCGGCGATTCGCGCCGACAGCGCCTGCGCGTGCGGGTCCTGCTGGGCGGCCGCGGAGAGGGCGTCGATCTGCGCCTTCGCGGCCGGGGCGTCATCCTCCTCGAGCAGCACTTGCGCGTAGGTCATCCGCGCCATGTCGTTGGACGGGTCCAGCGCAAGCGCCTTCTTCAAGTGCTCGGCCGCGGTCTTGCGGTCGCCCTTCTCGACCGCGGCGAGTGCCGCGTCGAGCTCGAGGTCGCTCGGGTTGGGCATCAGGCGGTCGATGAACTCGCGCAGCTGGCCCTCGGGAAGCGCGCCCTGGAACTGGTCGACCGGCTGGCCGCCGACGACGGCGAATACCGTCGGGATCGAGCGGATCCTGAAGTGCTGGGCGAGCTGCTGCTGTTCGTCGGTGTTGACCTTCACCAGCTTGAAGCGGCCCTGGTACTGCTGCTCGAGCTTCTCGAGCAGCGGCGTCAGCGACTTGCAGGGCCCGCACCACGGCGCCCAGAAGTCGACGAGCACCGGGACCTGCATCGACGCATCGATCACGTCGGCCTGGAATCTTTCGATGGTTGTGTCCATGATGTTCTTTGATAGGGGGATTTTGCTTGCGTCCTCAATGGTGCCATGATCCCGGGGGATCATCTTCCGCAGCGGCACGAGGCCTTCGATGAGTCCCTGGCAGGCGTTCGACATCACCCTCGACCACTTGGTGGTCGCCACGCCCTCGCTGGGGGCGGGCAACGAGTGGCTCGAAGAACGTCTGGGCGTGACGCTGCAGGCGGGGGGCCAGCACCTGGGTTGGGGCACGCACAACCGGCTGCTGCAGCTCGGCACTGACACCTACCTCGAGCTGATCGCGCCGGACCCGTCTCAGCCGCCGCCCGCAGGGCCGCGGCCGTTCGGCCTCGATCGCGCGGACCTGCGCGCCCGGCTGAACTCGCAGCCCAGGCTGGTGCACTTCGTGATGCGCACCGAGCACCTGGACGCCGCGCGCAGCGTGCTCGGCTACGACCCCGGAGCGATCACGCCGATGTCCCGCGGCGCGTTGCGCTGGCGGATCACGCTGCCTGCCAGTGGAGAGCCCGCGGGAGACGGGCTGCTGCCGACGCTGATTCAGTGGGACGTCGATGTCGCCACCCAGCACCCCGCGCGGGTACTGGAGGACCGGGGGGTGCGCCTGACACGCCTCTCGGTCACCGCGCCCCCCTCGGTGCGCCCGCTGCTCACCGGCATCGACCGCGATCCACGGATCGCGCTGGCCGAGGGTGCATCGGGCGCGCTGGCCATGACGCTGGCCACGCCGCGCGGGCCGGTCACGATCGATTGACGCAGTCGGGCCGCGCGGACCCGGCACGAACCAGGGGTGACCCGATGAGCATCCTGCTGCACCAGTTCGCACCCGCGTTCGGGCTGCCCAACGGCAGCCCCTTCTGCATGAAGGTGGAAGCCTATCTGCGCCTGGCGGGGCTCGAGTACCGCTGCGCCAACGGCGCGCTGCCGTTTCGGGCGCCGCGGCGCAAGCTGCCGTGGATAGAAGACGACGGCACGCCGGTCGCGGACTCGAGCTTCATCGTCCGCCACCTCGAGGCCCGGCACGGCAACCCGCTGGACGGCTGGCTGTCGGCACGAGAGCGCGCCACCGGGCACGGCATGCAGCGCATGCTCGAGGAGAACACCTACTGGGTCGCGGTCCACTACCGCTGGGTCGACGATGCCGGCTGGCGGATCACGAAACCGCAGTTCTTCGGGGCCCTGCCACCCGTCGCGTCAGGGCTGGTCGCCGCGCTCGCACGGCGCCAGCTGCGCCGGCAGTGCCTGGGACAGGGCATGGGCCTGCACACCCCGGAAGAAATCGCGGCGATCGGCTGCGCCGATTTCGACGCGCTGGCGGCTCAGCTCGAAGGACGCGAGTACCTGCTCGGCGATCGGCCGTCGAGCTACGACGCCGTCGCGCTGGCATTTCTCGCCAACCTTCTCTGGGTGCAGGTCGATTCGCCGGTGAAGACCCATGCGACGGGCCTGCCCGTGCTGGTCGATTACTGCGACCGAATGATGGCCAGGGTGTTCCCCGAGTACCCGAAGCCCTGAGCCGGGGGCGCGGGCGCCATGCCGGCGCCGGCGCGGGCACGGACGTCGGCTCCTGCGCCGGCAGCCAGAGACGCGCGTGCCGCGGGGAGTTCAGTACGCCCCGAGGTCCGGGTCGAGCGTCTGGCCCTCGTCGAGCTGTACGCCGAAGGTGTTCAGCAGCATCGACACCTGCGTGTACTGGCCGACGGTGAACACCACGTCCATGCACTGTTTCTGGCTGAAATGGCGGGTGAGCGCCTGCCAGGCCGCGTCGCTGACGAACTGGTCGCGGTGCAGTTCGTCGCAGGCCGTCAGCAGCGCCGCGTCCGCCTCGCTCCAGCCCGGCGCCTGCGCGCCCCGCTTGATCGCGTCCAGTTCGGTATCGGTGAGGCCCGCACGCGCGCCGATCGCCCGGTGCTGTGTCCACTCGTAGCCGCTGCGGCACAGGAAGCCGGTGCGCAGCACCACGATCTCGCGTTCGCGCTTGGCCAGGCTGTTGCGCTTGCTCATCACGTAGCTGCCCCAACCCAGGAACGCGCGCAGCGCGTCCGGGTGGTTCAGCATGGTCCGAAAGATGTTCAGCACCGGGCGCCCGGCCATCGGTACAACGACGTCGGCCTGCTCGGCGCTCCAG